>CAVEOS010000012.1:0-52470 GCA_963617435.1 Lachnospiraceae bacterium | reverse complement strand
ACAAATCTATATTCAGATTGTATTACTCGATGATTGTAGCAACACGTCCTGATCCAACAGTACGTCCACCTTCACGGATAGCGAATGTAAGACCCTGCTCCATAGCGATTGGGTGGATGAGCTCGATTGTCATCTCTACGTTATCGCCAGGCATGCACATCTCTGTACCTTCTGGAAGGTTGCAAACACCTGTTACGTCAGTTGTTCTGAAGTAGAACTGCGGACGATAGTTGTTGAAGAACGGTGTATGACGACCACCCTCGTCTTTTGTCAGTACGTAAACCTGAGCTGTGAATTTTGTATGGCAGGTTACTGTACCTGGTTTTGTAAGAACCTGACCTCTTTCGATGTCCTCTCTCTTAATACCACGAAGTAATGCACCGATGTTATCACCAGCCTGAGCCTCGTCTAACAGTTTACGGAACATCTCGATACCAGTAACAGTTGTTTTCTGGATCTCCTCTTTGATACCAACGATTTCAACTTCCTCGTTGATATGAAGAGTACCACGCTCTACTCTACCTGTAGCAACTGTACCACGACCTGTGATTGTGAATACGTCCTCTACTGGCATAAGGAATGGCTGATCTGTTGCACGCTGCGGATCCGGAATGTACTCATCAACTGTGTCCATGAGCTCCATGATCTTGTCGCCCCACTCACCGTTCGGATCTTCAAGAGCTTTTAAAGCAGAACCTTTGACGATCGGGCAGTCTGTGAAGTCATACTCTTCCAGAACTTCTGTTATTTCCATCTCTACTAACTCAAGCAGCTCCTCATCGTCTACCATATCGCATTTGTTCATGAATACAACGATGTAAGGTACACCTACCTGACGGGAAAGAAGGATGTGCTCTTTTGTCTGAGCCATAACACCGTCTGTAGCAGCTACTACAAGGATAGCGCCATCCATCTGAGCAGCACCAGTGATCATGTTTTTAACGTAATCAGCATGGCCTGGGCAGTCAACGTGTGCATAGTGACGTTTTGCTGTTTGATACTCAACGTGAGCTGTAGAAATTGTGATACCACGCTCTCTTTCTTCTGGAGCTTTATCGATATTCTCGAAATCTACTTTCTCATTTCCTTCTACTCTCTCAGCTAATACTTTTGTGATAGCAGCTGTTAAAGTTGTTTTACCGTGGTCAACGTGTCCAATTGTACCAATGTTACAATGTGGTTTGCTTCTGTCAAATTTAGCTTTTGCCATTTTTGCGTCCTCCTTAAAATTGTATGCCTTCGGCATTCATAATTCTCAATTGAATCTTATCACTCGATACTTCGATTATATTAAAAAGGTCAAAGTATTTCAAGTTTTATTTTGCTTTTGCGGAAATAATTTTGTCCTGTACAGACTTCGGAACCGGCTCGTATTTCTCGAAGAACATTGAGTAGTTACCACGTCCCTGTGTTTTGGAACGTAAGTCTGTAGAATAACCAAACATTTCAGCAAGCGGTACATAACCTCTAACGATCTTTCCACCGCCAAGGTCGTCCATACCTTCGATACGTCCACGACGAGAGTTAATATCACCGATTACGTCACCCATGTACTCTTCCGGCATAGTAACTTCTACTTTCATGATCGGCTCAAGAAGAACCGGGCTTGCTTTCTGCATAGCCTCTTTGAAACACATAGATCCGGCAATATGGAATGCCATCTCAGAGGAATCGACCTCATGATAAGATCCGTCGTAAACTGTAGCTTTTACACCTACAACCGGGAAACCAGCAATAATACCAGCCTTAGCTGCTTCTTCAATACCCTCTCCAACTGCCGGGATGTACTCTTTCGGAATAGCACCACCAACAACTGCGGACTCAAACTTGAATGTTTCCTCACCGTTTGCATCCATCGGCTCGAATTTAACTTTACAGTGTCCGTATTGACCACGTCCACCAGACTGTTTTGCATATTTGTATTCCTGATCAACAGGTTTTGTAAATGACTCTTTGTAAGCAACCTGAGGTGCACCAACGTTTGCCTCTACTTTGAACTCACGAAGCAGACGGTCAACGATGATTTCCAGATGTAACTCACCCATTCCGGCGATGATTGTCTGGCCTGTCTCAGCGTTTGTATGAGCACGGAATGTAGGATCTTCCTCTGCAAGTTTTGCAAGAGCCTCACCCATTTTACCCTGTCCAGCTTTCGTTTTCGGCTCGATAGCGAGCTCGATAACTGGCTCTGGGAACTCCATGGACTCTAAGATTACCGGATGCTGCTCATCACAGATTGTATCACCTGTTGTAGTGATTTTAAATCCGACTGCGGCTGCAATATCACCTGAGTAAACTTTGTCCAGCTCAGTTCTCTTGTTAGCGTGCATCTGAAGAATACGTCCAACACGCTCTTTTTTATCTTTTGTTGCATTCAGTACGTAAGAACCGGAATTCATCGTACCGGAATATACACGGAAGAATGCAAGTTTTCCAACGAACGGGTCTGTCATAATCTTGAATGCCAGAGCAGAGAATGGCTCATCATCAGATGAATGTCTCTCAATCTCATTTCCATCCAGATCCACACCCTTGATTGCCGGGATATCTGTCGGTGCCGGCATAAATTCTACAACAGCATCCAGCATTTTCTGTACACCTTTGTTCCTGTAGGCAGTACCACAGCAAACTGGTACAGCTGTACACTCACATGTAGCTTTTCTTAAAACAGCTTTCAACTGCTCAATGGACGGCTCTTCGCCTTCCAGATACATCATTGTCAGATCATCATCTAACTCGCAGATTTTCTCTACTAACTCTTCATGGTAAAGTTCTGCCTCATCCTGCATATCTTCCGGAATCGGTTCAATGCTGATATCCTCACCTTTCTCATCGTTGTAGATATAAGCCTGCATCTCGAACAAATCAATGATTCCTTTGAAATCATCTTCTTTTCCGATAGGAAGCTGTAAGCAGATTGCGTTTTTACCCAAACGCTCACGAATCTGATCTACTGCTCCGTAGAAGTTTGCGCCAAGGATATCCATCTTATTGATGAATGCCATACGCGGTACATTGTATGTGTCTGCCTGACGCCATACGTTCTCTGACTGAGGCTCAACACCACCCTTTGCACAGAAGACACCAACGGCGCCATCCAGTACACGAAGGGAACGCTCTACTTCTACTGTAAAGTCAACGTGGCCCGGAGTATCGATGATGTTGATACGGTACTCTTTAGCACCCGGTGCAGGTTTATTTTCTTTCTGCGGTGTCCAGTGGCATGTTGTAGCAGCTGAAGTAATTGTGATACCTCTCTCCTGCTCCTGCTCCATCCAGTCCATGGTAGCAGTACCTTCGTGAGTATCACCAATCTTATAATTAATACCAGTATAATAAAGGATACGCTCTGTCAATGTGGTTTTACCTGCATCGATATGAGCCATGATACCAATATTTCTGGTTCTCTCAAGCGGATATTCTCTTCCTGCCATGGTGATTTCCTCCTCTTAGAATCTGAAATGGGAGAATGCTTTGTTTGCTTCTGCCATCTTGTGCATGTCTTCTTTACGTTTTACAGATGCGCCTGTATTGTTAGCTGCATCCATAATCTCATTTGCCAGTCTGTCTGCCATTGTTTTCTCTCCTCTTTTTCTGGAGAACATTGTTAACCAACGCAGTCCAAGTGTCTGACGTCTGTCCGGTCTTACTTCGATCGGTACCTGATATGTTGCACCACCGATACGTCTAGCCTTTACTTCAAGTACAGGCATAACGTTGTTCATAGCCTCTTCGAATACTTCGATAGCCGGTCTTCCGGTTTTCTCTGCAACACGATCAAAAGCTCCGTATACAATCTTCTGAGCTACACCTTTCTTACCATCTAACATGATGTTGTTGATAAGTTTTGTAACTACTACGTTATTGTACATAGGATCTGCTAAAACTTCTCTTTTCTGATTATGTCCTTTACGTGGCACGGTACTTCCCTCCTTAATCATGGTCTTGGCTTGCTGTCTTTCACAGCAGTTTCTTAATCGATTAATTCAACGGTACTCACATGTGTCTTTCTAATGTGTTCATGCTGGGAACATCTGTCTTTATCTGTTATCGTCGATAAAAAGAATTCCAACACTTACAATAGTTCTGTTTGTGATACTATTGGTCTTTTACAGGTCCTATTTGCCTGCTTTCGGTCTCTTAGCGCCGTATTTGGAACGAGCCTGACGTCTGTTTGCTACGCCTGCTGTATCCAGTGTTCCTCTGATGATATGGTATCTTGTACCTGGTAAGTCTTTTACACGACCACCACGGATCAGAACAACGCTATGCTCCTGTAAGTTGTGACCTTCACCCGGAATGTAGCTTGTTACTTCGATTCCGTTAGAAAGACGAACTCTGGCGATTTTTCTAAGAGCTGAGTTAGGTTTTTTCGGGGTTGCAGTCTTAACTGCTGTACAAACACCTCTCTTCTGCGGAGAAGCTGCATCTGTAGGTTTTTTCTGTAAAGAGTTATAACCTTTCTGTAATGCAGGTGCTGTAGATTTTTTAGCAGATGTCTGACGACCTTTTCTTACTAACTGGTTAAATGTTGGCATTCTATTCACCTCCTGTATATTTTGTAAAAAGTTCCTTGTGCGCTTTTATGCACACTAAAATAGTATAGTGATTGTCCCCGCTATTGTCAAGCGTATTTTCTGATTTTTCCCAATTTTTCTGTTTTTATACATATACAACACTTTTCTTTTACAAAAGAGTCTGTTATTGCAAAAATTCACCAATAAATGCGGGATTTCTGGCAGTTACATAAATAAAAGACGATGCCCTGCGGCACCGCCTTCTATACTATAATCGTTCATTCACCGTTTTTTTATTCTTCTGCTACAGGTTCTTCTGCTTTTGCAGCTTCTTCTGTCTCAGTTGTAACAGCCTCTGCTTCTGTTTCTGCTGTTTCTGCTGTTTCAAGATCTGCGCCATCAGCTAACAGCTCTTCACCAAGCAGATCTTCTGCATCGATCTCTGCATTCTCATCAATATCAGAATCCAGGCGGATAGAACGATATCTCTTCATACCTGTTCCGGCCGGGATCAGTTTACCGATGATTACATTCTCTTTCAGACCGATCAACGGATCAATCTTGCCTTTGATTGCTGCCTCTGTCAGAACTTTTGTTGTCTCCTGGAAGGATGCAGCTGACAGGAATGAGTTTGTAGCTAGGGAAGCTTTGGTAATACCAAGCAGTACCTGTTTTCCTTCTGCCGGCTCTTTTCCTTCTGCAGCCAGTTTCTCGTTTTCTTCCTCATAATCAAGGAAGTCAACCATTGTTCCTGGCAGGAAATCAGAATCTCCGTTGTTCTCGATACGGATCTTCTTCAGCATCTGACGAACGATAACCTCAACGTGCTTATCGTTGATTTCTACACCCTGCAGACGGTATACACGCTGAACTTCCTGAAGCATGTAATCTTGAACTGCACGAACACCTTTGATCTTCAGGATGTCATGCGGATTTACGCTACCTTCGGTAAGCTCATCACCAGCTT
Organism: Lachnospiraceae bacterium; assembly: GCA_963617435.1. Classification (GTDB taxonomy): domain Bacteria; phylum Bacillota; class Clostridia; order Lachnospirales; family Lachnospiraceae; genus Eubacterium_I. The sequence goes on along the minus strand of CAVEOS010000012.1, from coordinate 46,986 downwards.
CAAGGAATGCACCATCTGTGATCTTGATTCTGGAACCGTACGGGATAAGATAAGCTTTTGTCTCACCTGTCTCCGGGCTTGTAACGATAATCTCACGTTTTTTCTTTGTATCTTTAATAGTAGCAACACCAGCGAACTCTGTGATGATAGCAAGTCCTTTCGGTTTTCTTGCCTCAAAAAGCTCCTCGACACGAGGAAGACCCTGTGTGATATCATCACCGGCAACACCACCGGAGTGGAATGTACGCATTGTAAGCTGTGTACCAGGCTCACCGATGGACTGAGCAGCGATAATACCAACTGCCTCGCCAACCTGTACGGCCTGACCAGTTGCCATGTTTGCACCGTAGCATTTTGCACAAACACCGACTTTGGAACGGCAGGTAAGGATTGTACGGATTTTTACTTTCTCAAGCGGCTCTCCGTTCTCATTTACACCTTTGCTCATAACCAGAGCTGCACGTTTCGGTGTGATCATGTGGTTTGCTGCAACAATTACGTTTCCATCTGCATCGCAGATATCTTCGCATGCAAAACGTCCTGTGATACGCTCCTGAAGGCTCTCGATTTCCTCTTTGCCATCCATAAATGCACTTACGTACATACCAGCGATCTCACTTCTGTCTTCACAGCAGTCTGTCTCACGGATGATCAGATCCTGAGATACATCTACCAGACGTCTTGTCAGGTATCCGGAATCGGCTGTACGAAGCGCTGTATCGGACATACCTTTACGAGCTCCATGGGCAGACATGAAGTACTCCAGTACATCAAGTCCCTCACGGAAGTTTGATTTGATTGGCAGCTCGATTGTTTTACCGGTTGTATCAGCCATCAAACCACGCATACCAGCCAGCTGTTTGATCTGTTTATCAGAACCACGGGCTCCGGAGTCAGCCATCATGAAGATGTTGTTGTATTTATCAAGTCCGGATAACAGCTCATGTGTAAGCTCATCATCGGTCTCTTTCCATGTCTCAACAACCTCTTTGTAACGCTCTTCCTCTGTGATAAGTCCACGTTTATAGTTCTTTGTAATAAGATCTACAGTATCCTGTGCCTGTTTGATCAGTGCCGGTTTTTTCTCCGGGACTGTCATATCGGAAATAGATACGGTCATAGCAGCTCTTGTAGAGTACTTATAACCCATTGCTTTAATATCATCCAGAACTTCTGCTGTGGTTGTAGCTCCGTGAATGTTGATAACTTTCTCAAGGATCTGTTTCAGACCTTTTTTACCAACATGGAAATCTACTTCCAGTACCAGATCATTTTCCGGTTTGCTTCTGTCTACAAATCCAAGATCCTGCGGAAGGATTTCATTGAAGATGAAACGTCCAAGTGTAGACTCAACAGTTCCTGTCTTCTCTGTGCCATCCGGCATTTTCTTTGTCACACGTACATGGATTCTGGAATGTAATTTTACATATCCGTTCTCGTATGCAAGAATTGCCTCATTCAGGTTCTTGAAGTAGTGACCTTCACCGATGCTTCCCGGTCTCTCCTGTGTCAGATAGTAAATACCAAGGACCATATCCTGAGAAGGAACGGCTACCGGGCCACCATCAGACGGTTTTAACAGGTTGTTCGGAGACAGTAACATGAAACGGCACTCTGCCTGAGCTTCCACAGAAAGCGGAAGATGGACAGCCATCTGGTCACCATCGAAATCGGCATTGTAAGCGGTACAAACAAGCGGATGAAGCTTGATCGCTTTACCTTCTACAAGGATCGGCTCAAATGCCTGAATACCAAGTCTGTGCAGTGTAGGAGCACGGTTCAGCATAACCGGATGCTCTTTGATAACTTCTTCCAGAACGTCCCATACCTCTGTCTGAAGTTTCTCTACCATTTTCTTTGCGCTTTTAATATTGTGTGCAGTTCCGTTTGCAACCAGTTCTTTCATAACGAACGGTTTGAACAGCTCGATAGCCATTTCTTTCGGAAGACCACACTGATAAATCTTTAATTCCGGTCCTACTACGATTACGGAACGTCCTGAGTAGTCAACACGTTTACCGAGCAGGTTCTGACGGAAACGTCCGCCTTTACCTTTCAGCATATCGGAAAGAGATTTTAATGCTCTGTTACCAGGTCCTGTAACCGGTCTGCCACGACGTCCGTTATCGATCAGGGCGTCTACAGCTTCCTGAAGCATACGTTTCTCATTACGAACGATGATATCCGGTGCTCCAAGCTCTAACAGTCTTCTCAGACGGTTGTTACGGTTGATGATTCGACGATACAGATCATTCAGATCGGATGTTGCGAAACGGCCACCATCCAGCTGTACCATCGGACGTAAATCTGGTGGGATAACCGGGATAACAGTCATGATCATCCACTCCGGTCTGTTACCGGACTCACGGAATGCTTCTACAACTTCCAGTCTCTTGATGATTCTTGCACGTTTCTGACCTGTAGCTGTCTTTAATGCAGCTTTCAGTTCTGCGGAATCTTTCTCAAGGTCGATGGATTCGAGAAGTTCTTTGATGGACTCTGCACCCATGCCGACACGGAAAGTATTTCCGTATTTTTCATATGCTTCCTGATACTCTGCCTCGGACAGAACCTGCTTATACTGCAGGTCTGTCTCGCCTTTGTCAAGTACGATGTAAGAAGCAAAATACAGAACTTTCTCCAGTGTACGAGGAGAAATATCAAGGATTAAGCCCATACGGCTCGGAATACCTTTGAAGTACCAGATATGAGATACCGGAGCTGCCAGCTCAATATGTCCCATACGTTCTCTACGTACGTTAGATTTTGTAATTTCAACACCACATCGGTCGCAGACAACGCCTTTATAACGGATTTTTTTGTATTTTCCGCAGTGGCATTCCCAGTCCTTGCTCGGTCCGAAAATACGTTCACAGAACAAACCATCTTTTTCTGGTTTTAAAGTTCTATAGTTAATGGTTTCCGGTTTTTTTACTTCGCCCCGGGACCATTCCAATATTTTTTCCGGTGAAGCCAGTCCGATGCGGATACCATCGAACGCTATGTTTGTGCCGACTTCTTTACTGTTTGTTTCTGGCATTTACAACGCTCCTTCCTCTTATTCTTCATCAAGAATGCTATCATCAAACTCTTCCATGAAATCATCTGCGTCAGAGTTATCCTGATCTTCTTCTACATCTACCAGTTCTTCATTTTCATTGAATTCCTGTTTTGAGAATCCCATTGCTCCGAAGGACTCTTTCTCTTCGTAGTTGAAGTTTCTGTCTCCGGAAATGATCGCATTCAGGTCTGTATTTCCATATTCGCTTGTTTCAAGCAGTTTTACTTCCTCGCCGTTCTCGTCTTCCAGTGTTACGTCCAGACCAAGAGACTGTAACTCTTTCAACAGTACCTTGAAGGACTCCGGAATACCCGGCTCAGGAATATTATCACCTTTGATGATTGCTTCGTAAGTTTTTACACGTCCGATCACATCATCAGATTTTACTGTCAGGATCTCCTGCAGTGTGTATGCTGCACCATAAGCCTCCAGTGCCCATACCTCCATCTCTCCGAAACGCTGTCCACCGAACTGAGCTTTACCACCCAGAGGCTGCTGTGTAACGAGGGAGTAAGGACCGGTAGAACGTGCATGGATCTTGTCGTCTACCAGGTGGTGCAGTTTCAGGTAATGCATGTGTCCGATTGTTACCGGGCTGTCAAAGTACTCACCGGTACGTCCATCACGCAGTCTTACTTTACCATCACGGGAAATCGGAACACCTTTCCACAGTTCACGGTGATCTCTGTTTTCATACAGATAATCAAGAACTTCCGGAAGTAATTCTTCCTCATGTTTCTCTTTGAACTCTTCCCATGTTAAGTTTACATAATCATTTGCCAGATCCAGAGTATCCATGATATCGGTCTCTTTTGCACCGGCAAAAATTGGTGTTGCTACGTTAAATCCAAGTGCTTTTGCAGCAAGACTCAGATGAATCTCCAGCACCTGTCCGATATTCATTCGGGAAGGTACACCCAGCGGATTTAATACGATATCCAGAGGACGTCCATTCGGAAGGAACGGCATATCCTCTACCGGAAGTACACGGGAAACGACACCCTTGTTACCATGACGACCAGCCATTTTATCACCAACAGAGATTTTTCTCTTCTGAGCGATATAAATACGAACAGCCTGGTTTACACCCGGTGATAACTCATCACCATTCTCACGTGTAAATACTTTTGCGTCAACAACGATACCGTACTCACCATGCGGTACTTTTAAGGAAGTATCACGTACTTCTCTTGCTTTCTCACCAAAGATCGCACGAAGCAGTCTCTCTTCTGCTGTCAGCTCTGTCTCTCCCTTCGGAGTTACTTTACCAACCAGAATATCACCGGCACGAACCTCAGCACCGATACGGATGATACCTCTCTCATCCAGATCTTTCAGTGCGTCATCGCCGACACCCGGAACATCTCTTGTGATCTCTTCCGGTCCGAGCTTTGTATCACGTGCTTCTGCTTCATATTCTTCAATATGGATAGATGTGTAAACATCATCCTGAACCAGACGCTCACTTAACAGTACAGCATCCTCGTAGTTATAACCTTCCCAGGTCATGAATCCGATCAGCGGGTTCTTACCAAGACCAAGCTCACCATTTGCAGTAGAAGGACCATCAGCAATAACCTGTCCTGCCTGTACATGGTTGCCTTTGAATACGATTGGTCTCTGGTTATAGCAGTTAGACTGGTTGCTTCGAGAGAATTTTGTCAATTTGATTGTCTCTCTGCTTCCATCATCATCGTATTTGATTGTAATTTCATTAGAGCAGGAACGCTCAATTACACCTGCACGTTTTGCAACAACGCAAACACCAGAGTCAACGGCTGCCTTCGGCTCCATACCTGTACCAACAACCGGGGCCTCTGTAGTCAGAAGCGGTACGGCCTGACGCTGCATGTTTGCTCCCATCAGCGCACGGTTCGCATCATCATTCTCAAGGAACGGGATCAATGCGGTAGCAACTGAGAATACCATCTGCGGAGATACATCCATGTAATCAAATAATGTCTTGTCGTACTCCTGTGTCTCTTCTCTGAATCGACCAGATACGGAATTACGAACGAAGTATCCGTTCTCATCCAGTTTCTCATTCGCCTGTGCTACATGGTAATTATCCTCCTCATCCGCTGTCATGTATACAACTTCATCTGTTACACGCGGGTTCTTAGGATCTGATTTATCAATTTTACGGTATGGTGCCTCTACGAAACCATACTCATTAATTCTCGCATAAGATGCAAGGGAGTTGATCAGACCGATGTTCGGTCCCTCAGGTGTCTCTACCGGACACATTCTTCCGTAATGAGAGTAATGAATATCTCGAACCTCGAATCCTGCACGATCTCTGGACAGACCACCTGGTCCCAATGCAGACAGACGACGTTTATGAGTCAGCTCACCCAGTGGGTTGTTCTGATCCATGAACTGTGACAGCTGGGAAGAACCAAAGAACTCTTTGACTGCAGCTGTAACAGGTTTGATGTTGATCAGACTCTGCGGTGTGATTGTCTCAAGATCCTGTGTTGTCATTCTCTCACGAACTACTCTCTCCAGACGGGAAAGACCAATTCTGTACTGATTCTGAAGCAACTCACCTACCGCACGGATACGACGGTTTCCAAGGTGATCGATATCGTCATCGTTTCCGATACCGTACTCCAGATGCATGTTATAGTTAATAGAAGCAAGAATATCTTCTTTTGTAATATGTTTCGGAATCAGATCGTGGATATTTCTGCGAATTGCTTCTTTGATATCCTCGATATCTGTATTATCTTCCAGAATCTGTGCCAGAACCGGATAGTAAACCAGTTCATGAACACCCAGCTCTTCCGGATCCACATCTACATAATGACGAAGATCTACCATCATGCTGGACAGAACTTTTACATTTCTCTCCTCTGTCTGGATCCATACATAAGGAACTGCTGCATTCTGGATGGCATCTGCCAGCTCACGGTCAACTTTCTGATCTGCCTCTGCCAGAACCTCGCCTGTGCTCGGATCTACAACATCCTCTGCCAGTACGTGTCCGTTGATACGATTTTTCAGCATTAATTTCTTATTGAATTTATATCTTCCGACCTTAGCCAGATCATATCTTCTCGGGTCGAAGAACATCGCCATGATAAGGCTCTCTGCACTTTCTACAGACAGCGGCTCACCCGGACGGATTTTTTTGTATAACTCTAAAAGACCTTCCTGATAGTTTGTAGAAACGTCTTTACCAAAACTTGCAATAATCTTTGGCTCCTCACCAAACAGATCGATAATTTCCTGGTTTGTACCAATACCAAGTGCACGGATCAATACTGTGATCGGCACTTTACGTGTACGGTCTACACGAACATAGAAGACATCATTGGAGTCTGTCTCATATTCCAGCCATGCACCACGGTTTGGAATAACAGTACAGGAATACAGTTCTTTTCCAATCTTATCATGGGCAATTCCATAATAAATACCCGGGGAACGAACAAGCTGACTTACAATTACACGTTCAGCACCGTTAATTACAAATGTACCTGTCTCTGTCATCAGCGGCAGATCACCCATGAAGATTTCATGCTCATTGATCTCGTCTGCTTCTTTATTATAAAGTCTTACCTTTACTTTTAAAGGAGCTGCATATGTCGCATCACGCTCTTTACACTCTGGAATGGAATATTTTACATCCTTTTCACACAATGTGAAATCTGTAAATTCCAGACTCAGATGTCCACTATAATCAGCAATCGGCGAAATATCCGCAAACACTTCTTTAAGGCCTTCTTCCAAAAACCAATTGTAGGAATTCTTCTGAACCTCAATCAGGTTTGGCATTTCCAGAACCTCTTTTTGTCTCGAATAACTCATACGCAAACTTTTTCCGTTTATGACCGGACGTATCCTGTTTTTCTCCATTGACGCTTCACCTCTCGTTTTCTTTTTCTATCCCTGAAAAGGGCGCAATAAGCCCCATCAAACCACAATAGTGCATTTATCATAGTAGCATAGTATTTTTACCAAGTCAAGGATTATTTTTACTTTTTTGGCATCATTTTTGTAGCATAAAAAAACACCAACCGGTTTCCCGGTTGGTGTAAATAATTCGGATAAAATTATTTAAGAGTAACTTTAGCGCCTTCAGCCTCAAGTTTAGCTTTGATATCCTCAGCTTCTGCTTTGTCAGCACCCTCTTTAACCATCTTCGGAGCCTCGTCAACAACAGCTTTAGCTTCTTTTAAACCTAAGCCTGTTAACTCACGAACAACTTTGATAACTTTAACTTTGTTCGGGCCAACCTCTGTTAACTCAACGTCGAACTCTGTTTTCTCTTCAGCTGCGCCAGCTGCGTCTCCGCCTGCTGCTGCAACTACAACGCCTGCTGCTGCAGATACGCCAAACTCTTCTTCACATGCTTTTACAAGGTCATTTAACTCTAAAACAGTTAACTCTTTAATCGCTTCAATAAATTCTGCGGTTGTTAATTTTGCCATTACTTTTTACCTCCAATTTTTCGATATTTTCATCTTTTAATTTTCTAATTTTAAGCTGTCATTTGCAGCTTTGTGTCCGGATTACTCTGCCGGAGTCTCTTCTGCAGCCGGAGCTTCCTCTGCTGTCTCTTCAGCAGCTGCTGGCTCGCAGTTTGCAGCGCCACCCTGCTCTGCGATCTGATTGATAACGCGAGCGAAGTTTGTGATCGGAGACTGGATGCTTCCAAGTAATTTGGAAAGAAGATCCTGTCTGGACGGAATGCTTGCGATTGTCTGCATTCCTGCTGCATCATAATAATCGCCTTCTACAACACCAGCTTTGATCTCGAGTGCCGGAGCTGTTTTAGCAAATTTTGCAAGAATTCTTGCCGGAGCTGTTGCATCTTCTTTTGAGATTGCAATTGCGCTTGGTCCTTCAAGAACCGGTGCAAGTGCTTCAAAATCAGTGCCTTTGAATGCGAAATTCATTAATGTGTTCTTATAAACTTTGTAAGAAACACCAGCTTCTCTTAATTCTTTACGTAACTGTGTATCCTCAGATACGGTAAGTCCACGGTAGTCTACAACTACTACAGACTGTGCACCATCGATCTGAGCTGCGATTTCCTGAACGATAGGCTGTTTCAGTTCTACTTTTGCCACGAATCGTGCACCTCCTTCTTAAATTTTGCTTCCTCAGACGAAAACGGGAATCTATTCACATAGGAAGTACTCACTTTCCATGCTACACAAAAATCCCTCTGCCACTCAGACAGAGGGAGAAAATTCTTTTTACATAAACATTAAACTGTTTTGTAAATTCCCTCGGCAGGTTCTGCGTTTATGCCATACTGGCACCTGCTGTCTTCGGCAATTTAGTAATCTTTCGATTACACACCGTTGCATTTCCACACAACGGTGTAATTATATCATTGTATCATTTCGATGTCAACAACAATTCAAAACTTTTTACACATATTTAGCAGTGTTTAATTTAACACCAGGTCCCATTGTAGAAGTCATTGTCACGCTCTTCAGGTACTGACCTTTTAATGCGCTTGGTCTTGCTTTGATGATGGCATCCATAAGGGTCTGGAAGTTGTCCGCTAATTGCTCTTCTGTAAAGGATGCTTTTCCAATTGGCACATGGATAATATTTGTTTTGTCCAGTCTGTACTCAATCTTACCTGCTTTAATATCGTTGATCGCTTTTGTAACATCCATAGTTACTGTACCAGCTTTCGGGTTTGGCATTAAACCTTTCGGTCCAAGTACACGTCCGAGACGTCCAACAACACCCATCATATCCGGTGTAGCTACTACTACGTCAAAATCAAGCCATCCTTCGTTCTGGATCTTCGGAATTAATTCCTCGCCACCTACGAAATCAGCGCCTGCTGCCTGAGCCTCGTCTACTTTTGTACCTTTAGCGAATACAAGTACACGAACTGTTTTACCTGTTCCGTGCGGCAGTACAACAGCACCACGGATCTGCTGCTCAGCGTGACGTCCATCACAACCTGTACGGATGTGAAGCTCGATGGTCTCGTCAAACTTTGCTGTAGCGTTCTCTTTTACAAGTTTGATTGCATCTGCACTTTCATACTGAACTGTTCTGTCGATTTTCTTTACGCTATCGACATATCTTTTTCCTCTTTTCATGAATTATAACCTCCTGTGGTTGTATCGGGAGAGGACCCTCCCACTTATTTTCGTTAATTAGTCCTCAGCTACAGTAACACCCATACTTCTTGCTGTTCCTTCGATCATGCTCATAGCGCTCTCTAAGGATGCTGCATTTAAGTCTGGCATTTTCAGCTCTGCGATCTCTTTGATCTGAGCTTTTGTGATTGTTGCTACTTTAGTTTTGTTCGGTACGCCTGAACCAGATTTGATTCCGCAAGCTTTCTTGATCAGAACCGGTGCTGGCGGAGTTTTTGTAACGAAGCTGAAGCTTCTGTCTGCATATACTGTAATTACTACAGGGATGATCAGATCACCCTGATCAGCTGTTTTTGCGTTGAACTGTTTTGTAAACTCTACGATGTTTACGCCATGCTGTCCAAGTGCAGGGCCAACTGGAGGAGCCGGTGTAGCTTTACCAGCAGGAATCTGCAGTTTGATATATCCTTCTACTTTCTTTGCCATTTGAGATTGCCTCCTTTGAATTTTTCGTAATCGTTCCTTTACTTACGCTTACATTTTCTTCACTTCTGCGAAACTTATTTCTACCGGTGTTTCGCGACCGAAAAGCTCTACATTGATAGTCACGATCTGTTTGCTCTCATTCATGCTCTGGATCACACCAACGGTGTCTTTCCATACACCACCAATGATCGTAACAGTATCGCCTTCTTTGAAGTCGACTACCACTTTTTCTTCTTTGATTCCCAATGGTCTCATCTCAGCTTCCGTGAGTGGCACCGGCTTGGATCCCGGACCAACAAATCCGGTAACGCCTCTGGTATTTCTGACAACATACCAAGTGTCATCATTCATCACCATATTAATGAGCACATATCCAGGAAACATTTTTTTCTGAACCTGCTTTTTTGCACCGTTCTTCAATTCAACAACATCCTGCATCGGAATCCGAACCTCAAGAATCTCATCCTCCAGATGTCTGTTTTCAATTGTTTTCTCAATGTCTGCTTTTACCTTATTCTCATATCCGGAATAAGTATGAACCACATACCAGTTCGCCTCAGCCATAAAAACTCACCTTTGCCTTCCTACAGATTTACAAGGAAATCAACACCATACTGGATACCGAGATCCAGCACCGCGATAATTGCACCCAGGATTACGGAAACAACAAGTACTGCCACTGTCTGTTTCCCAAGTGACTTTTTGTCCAGCCAGACAATTTTCTGGAATTCAGCTTTCAGACCTGTAAACCAGCTCTTTTTCTGAACATCATTTTTCTTGGTTTCTTCCATGTTTGTCACATCCTTTGCATCGCCGGATTATTTGGTTTCTTTGTGTAATGTATGCTTTCTACAGAATTTGCAATACTTGTTTACTTCCATTCTTTCAGGATGAGCTTTCTTATCCTTAGTCAGGTTGTAATTACGCTGTTTGCACTCTGTGCATGCCAATGTAATCTTTACGCGCACAACTTTCCACCTCCATTAAATTTCTTTGCAACTGTTTGTCCATAAAAATTCATGTACATTCAATTTTAGGCATAAAAAAAAGACCTACTTCCATCGCCCATCTACTATAGCATAGGAAGCAAGTCTTCGTCAACCTCTTTTTCTGTTTTTTTATTGTTTATATTTTTTCATTTTTATGATACTTCCGGCCGTTTCTCTTCAGCAGAATAAAAACACCTGCTACTGCCGCAGCCAGGCCACAGATCAGTATCATGTAACTTCCGGCAGAAGTTCCGCCTGTCACCGGCATATCAAAAGTTACACCGTTACCGACTGTGAAGCTTACATTATAAAAGCAATATTTTCCGGAAACCTCGTCAAATACAGCCTGCGCCGGATCTGCACCATTTTTCTGAATCTCCTCCCAGGTCATTTCCATTGGGAGTGTTACCTCGATGGGCTCTTTCAGCAGACTCTTTCCATCTACAGTCTGAACTTCCGTGATCACATACTTCTGGGAGACGAGCTGATTCCAGACGATCTTGCCATCTGCATCTGTCTGTGCTTCATACTCTGTTCCATCTGTCTGACCGGTCATTTTAAAAGTCACCCCTGGCAGAGGTTTTCTGCTGCCATCTGTTTCTTCTTTATATATAGTAATTCTTCCATACTGTGGCTCATCATATGCTTCCACTTTCAGATTAGCCGCCTCGATCTTTCCATCCGTAATCCGGTTACCATCATAAACCTGTGTCTTTCCGCCGTTTATTTCCTGGCGGATTACCGCGGTAAGTCCCTCTGCAACATCTGCATTTTTCGTTTTATTTGTCACAAAATGCATGTAACCTGCCTTTTGGAAATACAGTGGTGCACTCACTTCCCGGATTTGATAGGTTCCGATGGGATATACTGTGTTCCCGTCTGTATCCTTATAAAATGCATCTGATTGAAATACCTCTCCTGCATTTGTCTGATACTTTTTCACAACCTGCTGCTCTTCATTACAGGAGAAAGTTCCGTTCTCATCTGTTTTAAAATACCATTTTCTGATTGCGGAATCAACCGTTCCCTCTGTATTTGCATAATAACTCAGTTCAAAGATCGCGCCTCTGACAGAAGCTGTTCCGGATGCGGATACCGAACCGGTTCTTCGATCCAGTTTCTGCAGCACTAATGCTAACGGATTATCCCCTGGTTTTTCCTTACAGGTAAAGGTTGTTGTCTCATTGGATTTCACCTGTACCGTATGAATACCAGCTTCCGCCTGTGCACTCTCCTTCTCACTGCACAGTTCATAGCCATCTGGTGCAGTCACTTCTTTTACATAATAAGTTCCCGCACTTACTTCCGTTTCCTCTGACGTTCCCTCTGCGTCTGTTGTCAATGTTCCAAGACAGTTCTGGTTTTTCTTTGCATCATCTGCAGTTTTATAAATACCATACACTGCCCCTTCCAGACTATAGTTTTCATTTCCGTCTGTAATTCCCGGATTTTCAGAAACTTTCTTTACTTTCAGATAACCATTTGTTCCACCATCCGAATAATCAACCTCTACTGCTTCCGTATTCAGATCAAAGGTCTGTTCCCAGACAGTATCATTTACCTCATAGCCGTCCGGTGCCTGGCTCTCCACCACTTTCCATGTATGGGTTGTCTGTGCTTTCAGATCCGCAAGTGCATCCGCAGCCTTCTGTTTTACATTTTTTCTGGCTGTAGCATATGCGTTTTCCCACTCACTGTAATCCTTAACCGGCTGTGTATCTTCATAATAAGAAGTATACAGTACGTCTCCTCTCCAGTGATATGCCGCCTTTCCATCCTTATCCGTCGTAACGGATGCAGCTTTTACCCCATCCATATAAATATCAAATACTGCACCAGAAAGATACTTTCCTGTATCAGCATCTGTTTTTTCTATATGAATATCAAAGGAAGGTGATACTGCCTCGCGGGCTTTATAGTGAGCATTCAAATAGTCATTGCTGTCCACCGTCACGCGAAACGCACCATAATCCGGTGTGATCGCCCCAGACCATAGTCCAAGTGTCTGACGTTTGATATCTGTGGAATCATAAATGAGCACGCCTTCTTCGCCTGCCGGGATCGTGTGTTTTGTAAATGCTGCATTTACAGAACGTCCTTCCATTGCCGCATCTGCTCTTATCCAGATTCCAACGTTACTTCCATCCCAGCCTTTTGAAATCTGCAGCCCGGATGGTGAACTAAATGTCACATCATTCACCACACCGTTTGTATCCGGGATCCAGTAGGATTGTCCGGCCGTCACATGTATGGTCTGTTTGTCAAAAGAAGGCATTCTGTGATAAGTATTCACCTGTTTCCACACATCCGCGATCGCAGCTTTTACCTTGTCTTTTGTGTTCAGATGTTCACAGAGATAAGTCGTATTTCCAGCTCCGTTCGTCAACAGATAGTATCCTGTATCTGCAACACTTTCGCTGGCTGTGATCTGGGACCAGATCAGATTCTGCACCAGAACATACGCGCACATACCGTCATCCTTATACTGAACTTTTGCCAGATAAATGGCTTTCGCCAGATTGTTGATCTTTGCCCAGCTCCAGCCATATTTATTTTTCATCCACTGCGCGGCATCACCTTTTTCCGCCACCGCATAATATACGCCACTGCCCACATTTCCAACCACTTCTGATGGTTCCATGCACCAGGCCCACTCTTTATCAAGGTACAAAAAAGACTCCTGACAATTAAACGTATCATCCGGATAATATGCCGCAAATAATTTCTCCGTACTTTTTGTCATAAGCATCTGCTGAACCGCCCTTGCCGCTCCCCAGTCATTAATATGAAGCTTCACAGCGAGCGGCTCATCTGCACCCATAAGATCCAGAATCTCTTTTGCAGAGTTTCCTGCGGCATCCACATCTTTTCCTGGTTTTTCCATTTCACTGTTATCGGTATGGTCTGCAGATTTCCCTGCATTTTCCGCTTCACTGTTATCCTGAGCAGATTTCTCACTTTCCATACGTTCCGCAGCTTCTTTATCGAAATTTTCCTGCGTGACCAGACTTTTCTGTTCCTCTGACACCTCAGAGGCATAGGCAGAGGTTACAGCCTGCTCCAAATTCAGAAATGTGCCGGATGTCAACACGCAGGCAGTGAGCACACACAGGATTTTTTTCATTCTTCTTTTCACTGTTTTTCCTCCTTACTGTGCCTTTCCACCTGTAAAATAGTATCCGTATGCATGTCCGTTAAAACCGGTGTCTACTTTTCCCTTTGCGACATACCATATTCCATTCTCATTCTGGGCAGTGCCATCATAGCTGAAATCTACCTTTCCATTTTTCACGTAATACCATCCATTCTTATTATTGGCCAGTCCATTGTAGGACAGATCCACCACTCCATTTCGTATTTTCCACCAGCTGCTCGCATCATTTGCTATGGTTTCCGCAGACGGATCAAACATGCCGTTGTGGATATAGATAGAACCTCCATCTTTTATCAGACCGATTGTATCCTCTACCACATTGTTATATGTTTCATTTACTTTTCCATCCATAAACCAGTAAATGCCATTCTCATTTGCGCCAAGCCCGGTATAGGTCTCATCTACTTTGCCGTCCACCAGATAACAATACTGATTTCGATAGGTCTCAACGGTCTCATTCGCTGTACGATCCAACTTTCCATTTACAAACTTAAATGTACCGTCCGTTGTGCTGTATATACCGCTGGAAGTGTCTACCCAGCCATTTACCACATGCCACCAGCCCTCTCCGTTCGGCGTTATAATAGAATCCGTATTTTTCACCCTTCCCTGATCGATATATCCCCAGATTCCGGCTGTCGTTTTTTCCAGCACCCGGGAATACATTGTACCGTCCGTCTTATTTCCGTCGTATACATACAAATTATGGTCATTGATCCCCTGCGTGACCTTCTTCCACGTCACGTCGGGTTCCGCCGCATGGACATGCCATGGGAGCAAAATCTGCAAACTCAGCAAGCCACAGGCTGCCATCCATACCAAAATTTTATGTCTGTTTTCCAGACTTCGTTTCATTTTCTCACCTCTCCTTTCCAAGCTTCTCCTTCAACTTGTACTGCAGACATTTGCCTCTTTCTCATTATGTTATGAAACAGACATTTGCAATCCGCTTTCACTACTTGCTCATGAACATGGTCACTTTGCGACCTGCGTTCAAATTATGCTCTCTCTTCGCCATTTTCATCCCGCACACAGTAGACTACATAGCGGTATCTCCCGCTGGAACGATAGGGATGACAGGTGATCAGCGTGATCATATCTTTTTCTTCCTGAATCTTTACTTTTTCACTGTCTGCGGGTTCTATCACCTCAATCCGTTCCACACGGTAGACCAGTGTTTCCCATGGGTTCGTCACATACACCGCATCTCCGTCAGAAAGCTTTTCAATGTCTTTAAAAAACCTGCTTTTTCTCCAACCACGATGTCCTGCGATCACACTGTTCGTATTCTTTCCGCCAATGGGAACGGATGTACCGCCAAGCACCGCTGCACCCTGTCCCAGATTCTCTTCCGAAGCTCCCAGATACAGCGGCAGTCGGCAATCCATAGCGGGAATCTCGATATATCCAAATAAATCTGTTTCCATAGTCTGCAACTGTTTCGGTCTGTGTTCTGCTATCTGTGCATCTGCAAACGCTTCCTGTTCGTTTTCGTAAATTTCACGGTTATATTGACAGATCTGTTCCCACAATACACTGTTTTCTTTTTCATCATTCCCTTGAAGTCCTAATCTGTCTTCCTGAAATTTTTGTATCACGTCTGCCTGGTCCTGCTGCAGTTTCACCGCCTGCAATTTTGGAAGCAAAATAACCAGAATCCCACATAAAATCAGCAGCATCCCAATTGCTTTTCGAATATGCCCTGCTCTATTCATCCCTGTCTTCATTTCCTACATTACCGCCTCTTTCTGCAATGTGGATCCGCAGCACTTTTCTCCGTTTTTGCATCACCAGATGACATACGATTGTGCCCGCTATGATTGCAAAACCTGCCTCCAACGCCCGCCTGTAATTTTTCATCCACTCTGATTCCAGTACCTCAGGCATTCCGGCTGCCCCATGATCACGATCTTCTGCCAGACCGGTCACATCCGTTTCATCCCGCTCTCCTGTCACCACAAGGCGCTGCGTATTCACCCCGTATGGCGTACAAGTAAGCAGGGAAACCAGATCCCGGTCTTTCCGTGGCAAAAGCTGCTCTGTCTCATCCGGCCATATCACCTGAATATCGCACACACGGTAAGAAAAAACCTGATCCAGCACATGCAGGAAAAAAACATCCCCTTTTTCCAGTTCGGTAAGGTCACTGAACATTTTAGAATTGCTGATTCCCGAATGTGCTGAAATCACCGGTCTGCAGCCACGCTCGCCCACCGGAAGCGCAGAACTCTGTAAATGCCCCGCGCCCCGCTTTAACACCTGCTCCGATGTGCCGTGATAAACCGGAAGATAGACCTGGATCTTTGGAATTTCCACAAAACACATCAGGCCATCCTCATTGATGCACAACGCAGTTTCATACTGCTCCTGCAGGGACGCTCCTTCCGTTTCTTCTGTGGCAACAAACGGATCTGTCAAAGCCACTACCGATTCTGCAAGCTCTTTGTTATATTGCCTTGCAAGATTCCACTGCCGCTCTGTATCCACGGTATCAGCTGCTTTCATCTGTTTTTCGTACACTTTCACTTCCGATGCTAGCGTCCGCCCATACAGCCAGTTGCTAATCCATGGATACCCCGCCAGAAAAATCCCGGAAAAGATAAGCAGCAAAGCGGCTGCTTTTCTTATCTTATTTTTCATGACTCTCTTTTTTCCGAACCACAAGGCAGTAACCACCGGCTACCGCAACCGCGCCGAGGATTGTCACCAGATACATTCCTTTTCCACCTGTCTGCGGAAGTAAAAAGCCTTTTGTATTATTAACAGATAGCAGCACGGCTCCATTGTCTTCCGTCATATTTGCTGAAATATTATCTACGGTTGCACTTGCAGATTTGATTTTTCCAACATACATATCTGTCTTTCCAATCGTCCGTCCATTGGCATTTTCCACCTCTGGCGCACCTGCTTTAGTGCCAGACAGCTCATCTTTCTGATCTGTGACCAGATTACCATTTTCGTCATAAATTACGCCCTGATAATTTTCCACGATCGCTTTTACCGCATCCGCATCCATACCGGTCACTCCGGCCACAGAAGCAATGACATCACGGTCCGTAGACGAAATATCGATCACGATCTGGTCTTTCAGCAGGTTATATCCATCGTCTGTCTCGATTTCTGTCAGCTGATAGGTATCTGCCTCTGTACCATTTACGATCAGTTTTCCATCTGCTGCTGCCGGAGTAAAGGCAGTCGCTTTCTTTGGATCTGTCGTTTTTCCGGTCACATAGTACACGCCATCTTTCTCAGTCGACTTTTCTGCCACGACATAATAAGCATCTGTACTGTTATAGAGTTTAAATTTTACATGGTCAAATCTTCCTTTCTGATCCGAAAATGTCTTGGTAAGATTCAGGCCATAAGAATATACATAATTACGGTCCTCCAGCATGTTATAAAATCCGTCGGAAGTACGGCTCCAGATCAGACTGACATTATTTGGATTTCCTTCATCTCCCAGAATAACGGAATCATCCGAATTGACAGTGGCTGTATAATACACAACCATGTAATAATTGGACAGGCCATGTTCCAGCCCCTTCACGTCCTTAAGCCCCTGATTGATCACTTTGAGCCCTGCTTCTGTCAGAGATACTTTCATTCTGGTGGAACCATCTGAGGTATGCGCTCCGGTATTTGGATCCTGCACTGTCACATCCACATAATTCTGAGAATAATCCCCGGAAGCCAGATTCCACAAAAGTGCCGCCTTTTCCGTATTATTTGCATTCGCATCCGCTGCATTATCATAAAAAGCAATCTTGACATCTTTTCCATACTCAATTCCTTTGGACAACGTATCCGTAAATGTATACTCACTCAGGTATGTGGCCTGGGTACTGATATGTGGAAGTTTTGATACCAGAATATAATCCAGCACATCTCCTTCTGATGCTGTCGTTGTATCCCGATAAGAAAAATCCGTACTGATGGCGGTTCCGCCTTTGCCTGCCGTCACACCGTCCATGGTATAACCGCCACGATTTGCCACGTAGGAAGCCGCATTTTTGTCTGCCTGATTTCCGTTCTCATCCGATCCATGATAAACGACCAGTGATTCTGAATCATTGCGTGACACATAATCCGCGCCTGCATGCACACTTTTATTTTTATCTGTTCCTGACGCAGCCTGACCACTGGTCGAAATGGTATTGCTGTACGCATTTCGCACACTCTTATCCAATGTCGGGTTTCCAGTCTGGTTTTTTGGATATACGGACATGTCATATAACCAGTAATCTCCGCCGTTCTCCCCCTCATTAGTAAACGGAAGCTGCACAAACCACGGATTTACCGTCTCTGTCACCTGCTCCGGTACCTCTGTCTCCGCAAAAAGATACAGGCCAAGATCCAAATCTCCAATCGTCGTAACTCCCTTCGCATTTGTTTTCGGAAGATTTATCACGCCCTTTGCCGCCGTCTGATCCGTGGTGGAATCCATCGTTCCATAATCATACAGATAACTTTCCAGCGCATTCTTTGCTGATACATTATCCGTTTTTAAAATTGCCGCCAGCGCATCTGAAATCTGCTGGCTTGTATAATGCCAGACTCCTGTATTCTGGCATGGTTTCGCCTCTTTTGCAGATGTCATATCGATACTGTCAGCCTTCGTCAGGCCCAGAATTCCCGCCAGTTTCTCCGGAATCTCGTATACAAGTTCCACTGCCGTTTCTGTCCCGTTATTCACACTGTGCGTCTCCACATTTCCCACACGCAGACAGGAAAACTGAACACCGGAAACTGCATAGTCCGCCAGCTTTTTCTCAACCTCAGCATTCGTCTCCCCAGTTGCCCGCACACTTCCGGCTGTGTAATCGCCAGCCGCCTCTGCCGCCGTCAGATCATACTTGTGAATCGTCACAGATCCCCGTCTTGTGACATCAATAATGTCGCTGTCCTTCAAAGCATCCACCACTGCGCTCTGACTCATCATTCCTGTGCTTCCTGCTGCCAGAACTGACTGAGTCAATGGTGCTGCCCCAAGAACCAATGCCAATGTCATTGCTCCAAGCATCGTAATTAATTGTTTTTTCTTCATGTTTTCATTCCTTTCTTTTCTCAAAAATTTTTATTGTCCGTCATCAAAATTGGATCTGCTGCCAAAAACGGCCAGAATTATATTAAGATATGTCCGGTCAGGCAAACGAACTAACAGGAACTGTCTCTGCCTGAGATTTTGATGTGGCTTAAGTATATGCACCCTGATGCTGACTGTCAATCCGGTTTTTTGCCACTTTTTTTCGGCTATACAAGTTGCACAAAGACTGAAAAATCCTGTATTTTCGCCCCTTATCAAACAAAAAATATCGTTTTTGGTATTTTTTCAGATTCTGGATTTTTTGCAATTTTGTGAAATATTTTTCACCCTCAGATTGGAAAAAAACATGGCTCATACTACAATACTGCTGTTATGAATGCAAAGTTCATTGCAAAATTGGGTTGAACATAACTGATATTGAAATCAATTTTCTGTACACAACAGGATTGATATTCATGAATCACGGAAAAAAGGAATAGAAAATATGCAATGGATTGGGATGGAATACGCTGCGATCCGTTATGGATTGTTTTTGTCCTGGCTGAATGCCAGTCAGACTCCGCTGGTCTATGAAACGGTTCGCGAGACCATTGCCATTCTCACCCGAATGACAGGCTATGAGGACGATGATATTTATGCGTATCTGGAAAACAGTTTTGAATCTCTGTATTGGGAATGGGGATATTTTGCAATGATACTTGCAGATCGAAAATAATTAAAAAGACAAAATTTAAGCCCGATCGATTTTTTCTTCTTTCGACCGGGCTTTTAATGAATTTCCTGTAATTTCATTGTCTACACCTTCAACTTTCTCAGTTTATGAATTAATTACTTATGTTCCTTTTGGACCGTACCTCCTGTTCTTAAATTATGAAATCTTTCTTCCTATTTCATTGGACTGTACCTCTGTTTCTTAGTTCTTTTGTTGAGATTATAGTAACGCATCTCTGCTGTTTTGTCAATGCTTTTCTGTTATTTTTATAATTTTATTTCAAGTTGTCAGTCTTTATACTTTTATCAGCAAAAAGACTGACTTTTATTTATCTGTGAGATAGCCTTCTTATCTTTTTAACAATTGCCGCAATTCCGATACCGATCAGCCAGATGATACCCATCAAACACAGGAAAACGGAAAGTAACGTTCCCGCATCAGATCCCATCATCGGTGCATAAAAATCTCCCATCAAAATAACAAACTGCGAAATGGTCAATAACAAAGCCACAATGGACTGTGCAAACAGGCTGGAATGATTCTTATATAATTGCCGATACAGCATAAAGATCAATGCAATGACGATGACAACCACAAACAGGAATCCGAAAAGATTTCCCACACTGGTTCCCTGTTCTGCAGATCTCGTACCGGCCCGGATACCTGCGATTGCCGCCACCGGAAGCACGCTCTGCCAGAATCCGACTTTCTTTTTCTTCATGCCGCGTTTGTCATCCAGCACATAATAAAGCTTTGCCGCTTCCTCATACATCTCCTTCGGATCCAGTCCCCGGAAACGATAATACTCAATGATATGATCATAAATCATCGGTTTGAGATGGCTGTCTGCCAGCATATCTGCAAAATATGCCATAAATGCCGGTTGCTTCAACGCGGTCTGATACTCCGGTTTTTGAAAAAACTGCTGAAACATCTTAAATTTGTCACAGTACGGCGGTTTTAACAGCATTTCCATCTCTACCAGTGCTTTCTGAATCAGCAAAATCAGGCGCTGCTCGTCCTTGCGCTCGTTTTCTTCGATCACTTCATCGAAATCATACTGCGGTGCAGACTCCTGTTGCTCTTCCCTTTCCGACTGATCTACACGATTTTGTTCTTCATCATGCTCCTCTGAAGATTCCATGTCATAAGCCTGTTCCTGATTTTCATTCTGAACTTCCGAATCTGTGTTTTCATCTGAAATATTCGGTTCTGCATCTTCCAAATTTGTCTCTGAAACTTCTTCCTGCCGACCACATTCTGGTATTGATTCTTCAGTTTCTCCCACTGACGTTCCTGCTACTTTCATCGGACTTTTTTTCTGCTCCGATTCCTGATTTTGACGTTCCGATCTGCGTCCGCGATTCCGCCTGCGCAGCGTCATATATGCCTCATGGATCCGCTGAAATTCTTCCGGGTGCTCCTCCGGATGATACTCTTTGGAAAGTGCTGCATAAGCTTCCTTCATCTCTTCCTGCGAACTGCCTCGTTTGATATGTAAAATTTCGTACGCTTCTGATTCATACATCTGACTGTCTCCTCCAAAAGTGTCTGTGTTTTCTTATTCTTCGTCATCTTTCCATTCCGGGAAATCCATTTTTCCCTCAAACGGATCATATGTTTCCAACGATGCGATCATCCGTTCCAGATATTCCCGGTATTTCCGAATCCGCCGTGGATCCTGCAATGCCAAAATACCTTCAAACTGTCGAATATGATACATGAGCATTTCCCGGGTCTCCGGCAGGGCTTCTTCATAAAGTGCCTGTAATTGTTCCAGAATCAGCTGATTCTCCGTCAGATCCTTTGGATGTATCTTTAACTTCTCCAGCTGTTTCATCCTTTTTTCCAGCTCTTTTTCATCCATATTCTGGGACATTACTTTCGTCACACTTTTTCCGGTAGAAACAACCGTTACTTCAACCTCCAAAATACCGTTAATGTCGAAAGTAAAACGAACATCCACAGATTCCTCGCCTCGTTTTTTCTTTGGAACCAGTGTTGTGATCACCCCAAGCTGCACATTGTCCTCTGCATAGGGTTCTTCCCCCTGCAAAATATCAATTTTTACTTCCTTCTGATAGTCACAGGCAGTGGAAAAACGATGTATTCTGGAACATGGAAGAATTGTATTGCGCTCGATGATGGCACTCATGTACGGATGATTCGGATCTGCTTCATTATGAATACTGGTTCCCAATGTAAATGGACAGATATCTGTCAGAATATAATCCCGCACTTCATCTTTCCGTTCCATCACACCGCACACCAGCCCCAGTCCCCGGGCAATCAGCTGATCGCTGAATCCGGTCACCAGCGGTGTCTGATCAAAAAGCTGCTCCATATAAGACTGCACCAGTGGCATTTTACCGGATCCACCCGCCAGGATCACTGCATCAATATCCGCCAGATCCACACGGCTGTCCCGCAGCGCATGCCGCAGCACTGTCTGAATCCTTTTCCATATTGCAGGGCTTTCATGCATTACCCGCTCATTTGTATACACACTCTGATACGTCTGACCCCCAAGTATCGCTGTCATTTTCACTTCCCGTTCTGTGGACAATGCAATCTTGCACTTCTCTGCCTGCCGGAGCAAAACAGCATATTCTGTACCATTCAAATTTTCGCGTTTTAAATCATGCTCCTTTAAAAATCCCTCTGCAATCGCTTCATTAAAATCATCGCCGCCCAGATGATTATCTCCGGAAACTGCCAGGATTTCCACCATGGTATCAAAACAATCCACAATAGAAACATCCAGTGTTCCTCCGCCAAAATCAAATACCAGAAACAGCTGCTCCGTCTGTGTGTCAAAATAGGAGGCCAGCGCAGCCGCACTCGGCTCGTTCACGATTCTTTTCACATTTACCCCAGCCAGCGCACCGGCCCTTTTAGTTGCCACACGCTGTTTATCATGAAAATACGTTGGAACAGAAATAACCACTTCTTCGATTTCTTCTCCGAGATATGCTTTTGCGTCTTCCACGATCGCACTGACAATAAATCCCGATAACTCTTCCGGCAGGAACTTTTTCCCACCAAGCATATACTGCCGATCCGTTCCCATATCTTTTTTAAATGAAGATGCCGTATCCTTCGGGTGTGTGATCAGGCGCTCCTTTGCGATCTGTCCGGTCAACACGCTGCCATCCTCTGTCACGCTCACCACGCTGGGCGTCAGAAATGATCCAAACCGGTTCGGAATCAGCTCAACGTTTCCATTCCGATACACCGCCCCCAATGAATTTGTCGTTCCAAGATCAATTCCCAATATAGCCATTGTTTCTCTATCCTCTCTAACTATCTTATGTCCTGCGTCATCTCCATCAGCTGACCTGCGCAATCTGCAGGATTTCTCACACTTTATTTCATACTGAGCGTTTTTCCCATGACACAGTCTATCTGATAAAGTTTGTCTTGTAATCACGCTCGGTCTGCGGCAATGCCACACCTGCTGCCTTTCCAGCCTCAAAGCATTTCAGCATCCAGGCCATGTTTCTGGCAAGATTTCGCATGGTCTGCAGACCTTCCGCGTCTTCTTCTGCCTCTCCCGGAACCGCTCCGTGTACCTGATTCCAGTATGTAGAACCAACCACCGGCATCTGGCAGATTCCAAAATATTTGTTCATCGCATCAAAAGATGCTGTCGTACCACCACGGCGCGCTACCGCCACAGATGCTCCCGGTTTAAATGAAAAAGATGCGCCGCTGCTGTAAAATGCGCGATCCAAGAAAGACATGATCCGTCCGCTTGGATGTGCATAATACACCGGCGTTCCAAACACAAAACCGGCTGCTTCTTTTGCTTTTGCGGTAAACTCATTTACTTTGTCATCATCAAAAACACAGCCTTTTTCTGAACATTGATTGCATCCAAGACAGTCACGCACCGGCTCACCGCCAATCTGAAAGATCTCGTATTCAATGCCTTCTTTTTCCAGCTGTTTTCCTACTTCCAGTAAAGATCTGTATGTATTTCCATTAGCCTTTGCACTGCCATTTAACATTAAAACTTTCATGTCCTGCTCCTCCAAAAAATTTTTTTCATTCATTCCACATTTCACAATATCATACCAATATTCCTGCTATTTTTCAAATAATCCCGGGGATTTTAGCCATAAAACCTCCGGGATTATTATTCCTCTCTCTATACCCATTCTGATCCTGTCAAAATGTAATGTCTTTAACTGATTTGCCAGCGCACATGGCTTCCGTTTTCGTCCTTGCTTACGATGAGCTGATCGTCAATCTCCTGCTTTAACTCCGTCACATGTGAAATGATACCGATCAGTTTGCTTCCGCCGGCCATCTCCTGCAGCACACGCACCGCCTGGTTTCTGGAATGCTCATCCAGGGATCCGAATCCCTCATCGATAAACATCACATCCAGATGGATTGCTGCGGAACTTTCCTGAATCTGATCCGCCATGCCAAGTGCCAGCGACAATGCGGCCATAAAGGACTCTCCACCGGATAAGGTACGCACTTCCCGCACTTTTCCGGTCACCGCAGAGTATACCATCAGATCAAGACCGTGATTTCGCCCTTCCCCGGCTTTCTCCAGATCATACATCCGCAGTTCGAACTGTCCTGCGGACATTTCCATAAATCGCCGGTTGGCCGCATACAAAATCTTTTCCAGGTACTGCCTCTGCACAAAGGTCTCCAGATCCATACGGGAACCGCTGACATTGCCTGCGAGTCGGTTGTACAGCTCATTGATCCGCTGATGCTGCGCCAGAATCTGCGACCGTTCTTCCATCTGTGGTTTCAGGTTGTCAAAGGCTTTGCAGTCGGTGATTGTATACATATTCCACTGTTCCTGTTTGTTTCTCAGGTTCTGTAACTGATTTTCTGCTTCTTCACCCTGCTGTCCGATTGCTTCTAAATTCGGTTTTGGCTGCTCCCCGATCTGCTCTTTTGCAGAAATATAAATGCCCTGTGCCTGTGCCAGTTCTTCTTTGTAGCCATTGATTTCCTGTTGAAACGCTTCTGCTTTTTTTGCAATATAAGCCTGCGTCAGTTCCTGCCAGCTGTCTTCTGTCAGACCACGTTCTTTCAACAATGCCGCATATTCCACCTGTCGCTGTTCCTGCGCTTCTTTCTGCTGTGGAAGTTCCTCCTGATAACGATTTTTCAATGCCTGCACTTCATCCAGCGTCTGTTTCGCCTGATCCGCCTGTCTTGCAGTTTTCGCATAAGCTTCATCCGCCTGTGTCCTGGCTGTATTTGCCACTTCCAGTTCACGCTCTGCCGCTTCTTTCGATGCAAAGGTAAGCGAACCGGTAAGATTTTTCCATACCGCCCGGCTGCTCTCCAACTCTGTCTGTACGTTCTGCTGATGCTCTTTTGCTTTCTGCAGAGTTTTCTCCAGCTGCACTTTTTCAGCTTCTGCTTTCTGTAACTGTTTTCGCACTTTTTCCAACAGTTTGACATCTGACTGCAGTTCTTTTCCTTCTAATTCAAGTTCCTTCTGATTGGAATCCACGACTGCTTCAGCCAGCGCAAGCTCCATGGTTTCCGGAATTTCTTGCAAGCTGTCCTGCATATGTCCGAACAGTTTTTCAACTGCATTTTTTGCAATCTGCTCTTTTTCCTCTGCCAGCGCGCCTGCAGCATGCGCTTTTGACGCATATGCCTCCTGCTTCGCCCGCAGTTCTTCTATTGAAAAGCTCATTTCATCCAGTTTTTCCCGGGTGATCTCACTGTGCTCCTCCGCAAGTTCACAGGGGAATGGATGCTCTATGGAACCACACACCGGGCAAGGCTGCCCCGGTTTTAACTGCTCTTTTGCGATCAGCCCTGCCTGCATATTGAAAAAGATCTGACGCATGGCTTCATATCTGCCATACGCTTCCTGATAGCGGCGGCTTGCATCTGAAAATACTTTCTGATCTGCTTCTACCTGTTCTTTCTGATGCATAAATGCCGCATGTAGTTTCTTTGCCTCTCTTACTTCCTCTGCCAGCTTTTCCACTTCATTTTTCTGGTTTTCCCAGTAAGCAAGTTTTGTCGGTGCCTCTTTCTTTGCATTCTCCTGTGCCTTCCACTGCTGCATCTGTGCCTCTAACTGTTTTTGTTTTGCTTCTGCCTGTTTTGCTTCCTGTTCTGCAGATTTCTGTTCCACTTCTTTTGCCTGTATCTGCACCGTGATATCTATAATCTTCTGAAAGGTTTCAAGTGCCTGACTGACACGTTCTGCTACACGGATGTATACCGCATTCTGCTCCTGCAGCCTGGCTCCGGTTTCTTTTTCCTGCTTCGCGGTTTCCGCTGATTTCTGTAACAATTCCGGAATCTGCTGCTCACAATTTTTCAGTTCTTTTTCCGTATTTGCAGCCAGTTGAACGCTGTCCTGCAACCGTTTGAAGCTGCTCTGAATCTCATACGCATTGCGAATCTGTTCCACAAGGCGTTCTTTCTCCTTCATCTCTTCCGTCCGCTCTTTGCATAGATCCAAAGTCCGCTTCGCCTGTTCCATCCGTGTATACGCATGTAAAAGCTGTTCTGCCCTGGTATACTTCTCCTGCTCCTGATTTCGTTTCTGCTCCGCTGCCTGAACCTGCGCCTTTATCTCCTGCTGCTTTTCCTGCAAATATACGCACAACTGCTCCAGTTCTTCCAATAACTGTTCCATATCCGTCACAAGAAACCTATCGGACTGGATCACTTTTTCCTTGAGATTCCCCAATACCGCTGCACGTTCATACCCCTCCGGGATTTCAATATGTCCGACTTCCGTCTGGCATCTGGTCCGAATCTCAGCAATTTCCTGCTGTTTTTCCTTTCGGCGTTGTCCCAGTTCTTCCACAATTTTCTGATACGGCTCCGTGTTGAACAGCTTGCGGAATATCACTTTTTTCTCATCGGATTTTGCCCGCAATAATTCCATGAACTCACCCTGAGCGATCATGACCACCTGCATAAACTGTCCCTTGGTCAGTCCAAGAATCTCCACCAGTTTCTCATCCGTTTCCTTTTTATTCTGGGAAAATTCTGTCTGATCCGGCAAAATCAATAAAACGGTCTCTTTTTCTTCCTTTGTTCCGGTTCCACGCTTTAACGGGCGGATATGCCGCGGTGTTCTCCGCACCGTATAAACCTGTCGGCTGGCACCATCCCCTTCCGAAAACGTCAACTCCACAAAAGGATCTAAATCCGGCTTTGCATACTGACTCTGCAATTCGTTTCCGCTTTTTTTATTTGCACCGGAACTTGCTTCCCCGTACAGTGCAAATACGATCGCATCAAAAATGGTCGTTTTACCCGCGCCGGTATCGCCCGTGATCAGAAACAGATTCTGCTCCGGCTTCTCAAAATCAATGGTTCCCGGCTTTACATAGGAACCGAAGGCCTGCATCGTTAATTTCAATGGTTTCATTCTGCCGCACCTCCCGTAAATACCGTGTTCACCACATTCTGCAAAATCTCTTTTTCTTCGTCTGTAACGTCACCCAGAAATGAACAACAGGTAGCAAATGGATCAATTTTTTCCTGTGCTTTCCACGCCGCCGCATAGTCCCGCTGTGTCAGCATTTCCCGACGGATTTCTAACAAATATGGGAACGCCGCACGAATCCGATCCTGCGTGTCAAAATCCGGCTGATCCGTCAGCGTCACTGATACATAATCCTCACAGGCCTGCGCCAATACTTCCTCCGTACTTCCTTTCAGCACTTTGATCTGACGTAATGGTTTTAATGGAAGTACCCGTGTCTGCACCTCACCTTTTTCTCCAAGTTCTACTTCGATCACGCCTTTTTCCTGTCCCGCCTCACTGACAGAGCAAGCCAGCGGGGTGCCACAATAGCGGTAATATTCACTTCCCACTTTCATCGGTTTGTGGATATGTCCCAATGCCGCATAATCAAACACCTGCAGTACTTCCGCAGACACTTCATCA
Organism: Lachnospiraceae bacterium; assembly: GCA_963617435.1. Lineage (GTDB taxonomy): Bacteria > Bacillota > Clostridia > Lachnospirales > Lachnospiraceae > Eubacterium_I. The sequence continues at coordinate 19,560 of CAVEOS010000012.1, read as the reverse complement.
ATATTTCCCACGGTGCGAATTTCAGAATCCATGCGTTCGATATCACCCGCATCCTTTCCAACAGGCAGATAAAATTGATGACTGACAAACACATTCCGCTCTGCCGGATTGATTTTTTCCCGCGCGATCAAACGCTGGATTGTCTCATCGTAAGACAGATTATTTCCTTTTTCATCTGTTCCTGTGATCTGTTTTACCATGGAAGGTTTGACAAATGGCAGCAGATAAAAGTTCACCGATCCATAGTCATCCCGCAACACAATTTTTTCCATCCATTCTTCCGGACGCACCGGCGGCATGCCGATCATATGCAGGTTCTGCCGCGCCAGCACATTTCGATAACAATTCACACGGATGGCACTATCATGGTTGCCGCTGATCATCATGATCACCAGATCCGGCAATTTTTCCGTCAACTCTGAAATAAATCCATCCAGCACTTCCATGGCTTCTGCCGAGGGAACCGCCTTGTCATAAATATCTCCGGCGATCACCAGTGCATCCGGCTGTTCCTGCACCGCAAGCTCCGTGATCTGATGCAAAATATATTCCTGGTCTTCCCGCAGATCACGGTTGATCAGTTTTAATCCGATGTGAAGATCCGATAAATGAAAAAACTTCATATGCTGCCTGTCCTTTCTGAATTTCTTACGTTTTCTCTCATTATACCAAACACATGTTTTGCGGGCAATAAAAAATCCCCGGTGGGATTTTTACGTCCTGCCGGGGATCTACTCGGGGAGAGTTCATTTAAGATTCAATTAGGAATTCAACTTAACCTTCAATGGAGATGAATTTGTTTTTCTCTTCTACGGCTTTCTGCTCCTTTTTCGGAACAACGAAGCTTAAGATACCATTTTCATATTTCGGATGGATATCCTCAACGTCAACGTGCTCACCAACATAGAAGCTTCTGCTCATGCCGCCTGCATAACGCTCACGTCTTACATATTTTTTCTCCTTGTTCTCTTCGTCTTTATCAAGACCTTTTGCTGCGCTGACGGTCAGTGTACCGTTCTCCAGTTTCATTGTGATCTCGTCTTTCTTGAAGCCCGGAAGATCAATATCTACTTCGTAGCCGTTCTCGGTATCTTTGACATCTGTCTTCATAAGGTTCTTTGCATGTTTACCATACAATGTTTTCTCAATATCGTTTCCAAAATCCGGAAATGCAAAGTCGTTCATAAAATCATCAAATAAGTTTTCTCCAAAAATTCTAGGCATCATCATAAGTCATTACTCCTTTCAGTAATTAAATTTTATCTCTGTCGAAAAACCATCGACCGAGATAAATGCTCCGCGAGGATGTGCAGTGATTCTGCAAGGAAAATGTCAGCTTTCACTGACCAGAATCACGCACCAAGTCTCACGTACGTTCAACTTGAATTTATGCACATTCGGAGAATCCGAAGTGTTGATTGCTTGAGCAATTGGATTTGAGATCTTTGGAACTTTTCTTTGTTCCTTTTATCTCTCCTTCTTTGTTCTAGATGTACTATAGCACCCATTATTAGCCATGTCAAGAGTCGAGTGCTAAAAAAATGTGAAGTTTTTGTGAACTTTTAATTTAGCAATCCCACTGATACTTTTTCCGTTTTCATATTACAATTCGTTCCCTTTTATATCGTTTTTCTTTCCTGTTTTGCATAATTTCAAGATTCTTGGTCGATTATACCGCTTTGTATATAATGCCAACACTATCTATATGGCGATTAGCTGTCACGCAGCGCCGTCGTGGATGAAATTTTCAAAAGCCAGTACATAAATGACGCCCCCAATTGATTTTTTCTTGGAAAACGATTGTTAGCTGACAAGATAAAATCAATTGGGGGCGTCTTCATTACCTTAAATTTTCATCCACACAAGCAAGATTTACTCTTGAATATAAGCCACAGACTCCTCACTTGCTCCAACTTTCAGCGCCGCAATATAACCCGTTCTGGTACACTGATCTACTTTTCCCGGATGAATTGCATCACCGATCACATACACACTTGCATCACCGGCAGCTTCTTTCAGCGCACTGTAATCCACAGATTTCATACCAAGTGCATACAATACTGTATCTGCCTCAAGTTCCTGAACACCGTCTGCATTTTCAATCTTCACGCTGTTCGGTGTGATCTCCAGACATTTTGTTTTTGGACGCATGGTCATATAATTTTTCTCCATCTCCCATACCAGCGCCTCACGGTACATACCGAAGGACTCATTGGCCACACGGTCAAGCATCTCTACTACAGTTACCTCATGACCGATTTTCTGCAGGTACAGACCTGTCTCACAGCCAACCAGACCGCCACCGATCATGACAACTTTTTTGCCCGGCTCACATGTTCCATCGTATACAGACATTGCCTGATGTGCATGCTCAATACCGTTGATTGGCGGGCATGCCGGAACAGAACCAGTTGCAAGGATTACCGCATCCGGTGCAAATTCTTTGATGAATTCCGGTGTCACTTCTGTATTCATAAGAATTTCCACATCATGACGTTTTACCTCACGGATCATCATATCTTTGAAATTGCGAAGATCTGGTTTGTCGATATCTACGTCTGTGAAATACAGAAGTCCGCCAAGTTTGTCTGATTTCTCAGCCAGTGTTACTTTATGTCCACGATCTGCCGCTGTGATCGCTGCCTGGATACCTGCGATACCACCACCTACGATCAGCACTTTCTGCGGGCCTTTCTCAGCTGGCGGAAGCTGCTCAACATCAAACGGTAAATGAGCGGTTGGATTGATGGTACAATGTCCAACGTAAACCGCAAGCTGCTCACTGGTAAATGGCAGATCGTCATAACCTTCCTCCGGAGATCCTGGGAAACATTTATAGCATCTTAAGCAGCGGCGGATCTGTGCCTCATCGCCATCCATACATTTCTGTGTAAAATCCGGATCTGCCAGCATCTGACGTCCGAAAATTGCAAAGTCAATCTTGCCATCTGCGATGGCCTGATCTACCTGCTCCGGAGAGTTGATACCGCCAACTGCTCCAACCGGCAGAGAAGTATACTTTTTAATAATAGAAGCCGGTCCAATATTCAGTCCGTGCTCATGGAACATACTGGACTCTGTACCAGATTTTACGGATTCCTCGTAAATACCACAGGTAACATGTACGGATGTGATATACTGCTCTACCATCTGAATGAATCTTCCGGTCTCCTCCGGTGTAATTCCACCCGGCTGATGATCTGTTCCATCAATACGAAGTTCAAACAGGAAATCCGGTCCGACAGCTTCACGGATTGCTTTACAGATCTGGATTGGGAATTTTGCACGATTCTCCAGAGATCCGCCATATTCATCAGTACGAGTATTCATTAACGGGGAAAGGAACTGTGTAAAAATAAATCCATGTCCTCCGTGAACAAGAATACCGTCAAATCCTGCTTTCTGCATATAAGTAGCTGCTACCGCAAAATCATTTGCGATGCGATCCATATCATCTTTTGTCATTGCACGAACCGGAACTCCTGCGGAGTTTGTACAGGCAACCGGTCCGATTGCTTCCTGCTGATCGTTGAACGGAACTTTTTCTTTTCCGCAGTGAACCAGCTCAGCCAGTGCGATACAGTCATGCTTTTTGATACGGTCTGCATATGTTTTTACCGCATTGAATGTCTCCATATCTTCTTCCGGTTTTGCAAAATCAAATGGTTTGAATCCCGGGATACGTACTGCGTCACGGAAGTTGACATCTGTCTCACCAAGGATCACACAGGCATTTCCGCCTTTTGCAGGTCCTTCCAGTTTTCGATAGGAAACCTCTGCTGCCATCGGGTTCTGTGCCACAAGTGCAAACGCCATCGGCGCACTTACGATACGGTTTTTGTAAACTCTGTTGCCGACTTTCATCGGGCTTAATAAATGTGTGAATGCCATAATTTTTGCTCCTCTTCTTAAAAATAATATCAAATTAATCCAGTTCCGGGAATTTCAGTTCTTTATATTTTGGCAATTTTGCCGCAACTTCTTCCCGTTTCTTCGGATCCATGAAAAATCCACCCTGTGTCTCTGCAATCTCATCACAGTGAACACCACGGCCTTTCTCCGTAGTACGGTCGCGCTCCAATCCGTTTGCTGCAATGACAAATTTCCATTTTCCGTCCAGAGTGCGCTCCAGATCTCCACCTGCACCACATACATTGCACTCAATCGGATACTGTAGACCTTTCCACTGTGGCTCGCCCAGACACAGTGAATTGCTGTGACAGTTCGGGCACCATCCATAATCCGGATCTCCCAGCCATTTCCGCTCTTCCGTTTTTGTATTCAGCGCTTCCATGACATTTTTGCCAATTTCTCTTGCGCGGGCAATCTTTTCATCATATAAAAGGACCTGTCCCGGAGCCGGAACCTGTGTGGCCATATACATATCCACGATTTTAAAACTGTTTGTAAATGTGGTTGCCTGCATACACTCCAACGCCATAGACTGCCAGGAACGGGTAGAACCACCTACTGCGATGAGCGCTCCCACGCGGTCTCTCGGCTCAATTGCACCGATTTTTGTTAAAAATGCTGATTCGTATGCCAGATTTCTGTGCATAAATTTCAAAAATAAGGATGACGGCATGAGATCATACGTCGGTGCGGAAAAAATTACCGCATCCTGATTCAGCATCACATCCATGATCTTCTTTTTGTCATCGACATCATCCAAGGAACATCCGGTATATTTTCCCATGGACATACCCATTGTGCAGGATGTACATCCATTACAGTCAATGATGTTGTAATCCTTTAAATTGATCATTCGGACCTCTGCGCCCATCTCCTGGCAGACAAGCAGTGCCTCTTTTAATAAAATTTCTGAATTACTGTTTTTTCTTCCTGCAGTAACTCCCATAACCTGAAACGCCATACCAGCTTTACCTCCTCTGTTTTTGTACGAAAAACAAGCACTTCGGTGGGGAAACACCTGACATTTTTCCTGCATGATTTTCGTTTACACCTAACCTCTTTTGTGTTACATTGATTGTAACATGAAGATTTTTATTTGTGAAATTTACATATTTTTGCATTATTAATAAATGTTTTTTATAACTAATCCCACACTCAAACCGGAGGTACTTATGGATCATAAACAACTGGCCTATTTCATTGCCGTAGCCAAATACCGAAACTTTTCCCGTGCGGCCCAGGATTTTTATCTGACCCAGCCCGCCATCAGTCACCAGATCAAAATGTTGGAAAAGGAACTGGATGCGGATCTTTTTGTCCGAAATACCAAAAAAGTCACCCTGACAGATAGTGGTGAACTTTTTCTCGAAGATGCCAAAGCGATTCTGGATGCCATGGAACAGGCCAAACAAAAGCTGGTACTGGCGAAAGAACAGCCTTCCGTACTGCGCATCAGCCATCTGTCCGCGCCGACACATCAGTTTTTACCGGATGTCGTGAATCAATTCCACATTCGCTATCCGCATGTAAAAATCAAGCTGATACGACAGGACGCTTTACAGATTTCTGAATCCGCCACCCAGCAGGATGCAGATATTTATTTTTCCATGATGCCGGATCTGCAGCAGATTGCCACGCTGGATGTAAAAAAAATCCAGTCAGATTCTTTCTGTCTGGTTACGCGAAAGGATCACCCCGCGCTTCAGAAAATGATTCTGGATTATGACAAACTGGCCAGCGAACCGTTTCTTGTTTTTCATCCGAATCATGCCCGATACATGAATCAGCGCATCATGGAACTGTGTGCACAGATTGGTTTTCATCCCCGTGTCACGGAACAGTTTGACTTATACGAAAATCTGCTTCAGGCCGTGGAAGCCGGTACAGGCATCTCCATCCTGCCTTATCGCAGCCGCAGTTATATGCATGCCAACAATCTGGCCTTTACTTTACTGGATGAAAGCAATGATACACTGGATCTGGCCATTGCCTGGGAGCACGAGATAACCAATCCGGCAGTGCCGCTATTTCTGGAAGTTTTCAGGGAATACATGCAGGAGCATCCGGAACATTTTTAAACATAAGCTGCTTTCGATTATTATTTGAATATTAATTGCAATATACGCATTTTTTACATGGGAGGGGGTTCAATATGAACAAAGAACGAAAAATCATGAATGTTGCCATTGTTGGCTGCGGTGCCATCAGTGATATTTATTTGGAAAATATGATGCACCGTTTTGACAATTTAAATGTGGTCGCCTGCTGCGCAAACCACCTGGAACACACAAAAGCAAAGGCTGACAAGTATGGAATCAGAGGTTGCTCTTATGAGGAAATTTTAGCAGATCCATCCATTGATATGGTCGTGATCCTGACACCACCTTCTTCCCACGAAAACTTAATTCGCCAGGCATTGGAAGCGGGAAAACACGTATACACAGAAAAAACGCTGACACTGTCTGCCGGAACTGCAGTATCCCTTTTAGCACTTGCAAAGGAAAAACATCTGTACCTTGGATCCGCTCCGGATACCTTCTTAGGTGCAGCATTCCAGACTGCCCGAAAAGCTATTGATGGCGGTCTGATTGGAGAAGTAACTTCCTTTGATATCTGTGCGAACCGGGATCTGGATTACCTTGGCGGACTCTCCCCGTACCTTTGCACTCCGGGCGGTGGTATCTGCTACGATTACAGCGTGTATCATCTGACTGCACTGATCAGTTTACTTGGACCGGTTGATGCGGTATCCGCAATCATCAGGAACCTTGCCCCGCAACGTCCGAATACCTTTGCCGACAGTCCTACATTCGGACAGACTTTTTCTTATCCAAATGAAAGCCAGGTATTTTCTATTTTAAAAATGGAAAATAACATTGTCGGAACACTGTCCATCAACGGTGACAGTACCATTCAGGACCAGGCACATTTTATGATTTATGGAAAAAAGGGCATACTGAAACTGACCGATCCGAATACCTTCGGTGGAGATGTCATCTATCTGCCTGCACAAAAGGATTTTGAAGATCATCCTGCGCCACAGATTCTGAACTATGGCTTTACCTATGGTGAAAACAGCCGCGGGCTTGGTCCTTCTGAAATGGCAGATGCGATTTTTGAAAAACGTGAAAATCGCGCAAATGCAGAACTTGCCGTGCATGTGCTGGATGTGATTGATCATATGGCAGAATGTAGTGAAAAAGGTTCTTTTGTACAGGTAATTTCTACCTGTAAGCGGCCGCAACCAATGCCGCTTTCATAATTGCAATAAGATTACATTTATTTTGCATTTTTATTGTACTGACACAAATTTTTGTATTATAATAACGACCTTGTGTAATAATGAATTACTACGTAAGGAGGAATTTATTTTGAAATTTGAACCGAAAAAAGACTTCAAGCGACTGATTGTCGTGTGCCTCGCCTCTGTGCTGATGGCCTTAAATATCAAGTCCTTTGTCCGCACCGGCGGTCTGTATCCGGGCGGTGCAACCGGACTTTCCCTGCTGATCCAGCGTGGTGCACAGATGTATCTTGGACTGGCACTGCCCTATACCGTGATCAACGTAATTCTGAATGCGATTCCGATTTACATTGGTTTCCGCTTTATCGGGAAAAAATTTACGCTGTACTCCTGTCTGTGTATTGTGCTGACCAGTGTACTTACCGACATAATTCCGGGTATTTCTATTACTTCCGACGTGCTGTTGATCAGTATTTTCGGCGGTATTATCAACGGTTTTGCCATCAGTCTCTGTCTGTTGATGGGTTCCACTACGGGTGGCACGGATTTTATTTCCATTTATCTGTCAGAGAAAAAAGGAATGGATGCTTTTAATATTATTCTCGGACTGAATGCAGTGATTCTGGTTGCTGCCGGCTTTATGTTTGGATGGGACAAGGCGCTCTACTCCATTATTTTTCAGTTTGCATCTACCCAGGTGCTGCATGCGCTGTATAAAAAATATCAGCAGGAGACGTTTTTCATTGTTACCAACCATGGAGAGCAGGTTTATCAGGCAATTTCAAAAGCGACAAATCATGGGGCTACGATTCTGGATGGGGAAGGTCCTTATGAGCATACGGAACGTCAGGTTGTGTATTCTGTGGTTTCCAGCGCAGAGAGTAAAAAGATGCGGAAGGCTGTTAAAGAGGCGGATTCGAATGCGTTTATTAATGTGGTGAAAACGGAAAGGCTGTTTGGGCACTTTTATTATAAGCCGAATGACTAATGTCCATAGTAAAACTAACTTTGATTTTTTCTATCTAAGATTAAGCGGATATTCGCAATCCGTTCACGCTATTTGCTCATAGCCAAATAGCCACTATAAAGCTTAATTTGATTAACTTAAGGAACTGAAATAAAAAACAAGCTTCAGACAATCGGGTAATTTTCGTTATCGCAGCGAGCCTAGCCCGTCTCCGTGAGTGTGTTTGAGCTCACAGCATTTTTTGCTGTGGGCGAGTTCACGGAAGGAGACGGAAATAAGCGGCGCAGCGAAGATAGAAAATTATTCGTGTCTGAAGCTCATCTTTTTATTCAGTTCCTACTTTTTCAAGAAATTACAATTCTTCTTTTTTCTTATACTTGCGGTATAAACTAACACTGATAGCCGCTCCAGCTGCAACGATTATTACGACCACGTAAAGTGCCGGATTCTGCATATCACCGGTTTTTGGTGCTTTTGCGGTTACGGCTGTGGTTGTTTTTACCGGCGTTTTGGCTGGTGTTTCAATGGTTCCCGGAGTTTCTGTAGTTTTCCATTTGTTTTCAAATGTGATCTGGCTCTGTTTTCCGGATTGTCCCGGATGCACTGCGCACATTTCAGCTTCCAGACCGCCATTTTCGGCATTTGTCACACGAACTGTTACATCATATTCGGTAGCATCGTATGTGATGTTCTGATCCGTGCCGCTAAGCTGCCGAATGTGGTATTCATAGTCACCAGGTGTTGCATACAGAATGGCGTCAAATGTCCCGCTCCCATTTGCCCCAATCTGTATCTGGTTCTGCTCCGGCATTGGAAGGTCTGTCCGTCCGTCTGCTGCCTCCATTACGACTGTAAAAGCCGGATTCTTCTGCGTCTGACTGTCAGATACGTTACCTGTCATTTTGACTGACACCGGAATTGACACCGCACAGGTCTTTTCCGCTGCCATGACAGGTAACGCAAATAACAGTGCACACCAGAAGAGCAGAACCATGGCTAACATAAAGATGCCGCCTTTTTTGCTCTCCACGATTTTTTCAACAATCAGAGTTCTAGTTTCAGTCATATTGTTTTTTTGCACGTTTTTCTGTTTCATTTTGCACCTCCTTCCGCACATAGTTTTCCAAATAACACCACCCTTCCGTTTGTGGCAGATTCCGCACAGGTAGACAATGCGATCACGGAATCCTGTGACGTTACGCCAATATCCCGATACTGCACCGCATGTTCCTGAACGTATTGCAAAAGCTGCTGCATCTGCCCGATCGTATCCGGTTCCGTGATATATCCATAGATCTGGCTGTCCATCGCATCTGTCTCCACACAGGCAAAAAATGTGATGGTACATGTTTTTTCCGGCAAATATAGCGTTCCGGTCTGATGCATGGCAAAATACTCCTCATCGACAAACTCCACCACATCACCAAACATGGCTCCATTGCTCATATGATGTCCATAAATCAGATTATATGGATCCGAAAAATCCCGTTGATTCGCACTCTGCAGAAAAATTGCTCCAGACAGTGCAAAGTCTCCATATACATCTTTGTTGATATATTCCATATCGTCTTTTCCACGCACCACCGGGTAATCGATGCCGGTATCATCCACCGTCAGCCATGCACAGACATCCGCATTGATTTTTTGCAGATCCTGCAAAGATGGATTGGTATCCTCCCCCTTTACAGGTTTCAGTTTCATCAGATCCTGATCCGGCAGCGCACTGTGATAAATGCGCCAGGTGTCCCACAGGGAATAACCGCCGTACAGAAACAACACCATCATCAGGCAGACAACAAATAGATTGAGGGTATGATTCGCAATCCGCAGCAGTTTTTCTGCAACGGTCATTCTGCGGCTATTTGCTGCTTCTGAATCTGCATTCTTCATATTTACTTTTTCCAGTTGTTCCGTTTTTGTTTGTAATTCCCTGCTTCCTGTCATTTTGTATCACTGTTCTTTTCCATGTTCTGCCGCTGCTTTTTTAACTCTGCCGTTTCCTGTCGATTCAATTTCGACTGCTTAAGATAATTTTTTTCTGCGAAAGAACAGTGCTCCAAGAGCAGAAGCCAGACCTGCAAGCAGTGCATATGGAGTTACGCTGAGTGCAATACCTGTCGGAGATACCGTTTTTTTCGTATTTGTTACGACAACTGCGTTATCCGCTTTTGTCATAGTCTGAGTAGTTGCTGTTACTTTTTCAGAAGTGCTTACTGCGGTATCTTTTGCAATACTCTGTGAATCGCCGGTGCCTCTTTTTACTGCAAATGTTGTATCGTAACCTTCGGAACTGCTTATATTCTCTGTCACGGTATAAGTCACATTGGATGGAATACCTTTAATCTCAGCAATTGCTGTTTTATCTGCCAGATCCAGAGTTACAGAGCCCTCACCTTTGTCATCTAAATCTACCTGCTTATCTCCCCAAGTAAAAGATGTGTTTGCCGAACCCTTGAAATTAATTGTAAAATTAAACAACTGGTTCTTGTTACCCATATTTCCTTCTACTACTTTATCCAGGCTCAGCTCGTAGGTGGTGTAAGCATCTGTGAGCTCTTCATTTTTGCCACCATATGTCGGCTGTTTTGTATCCTTATCAAAGATCGGTGTCACCGCTGTTTCTGTAAATACAGTGGCGTCAATTTTGTAACCACCATCGCTGTCATTTACTACATAAACGTCCATATAACGTGTGTTTCCATCTATATCAGCAATATCTGTATTGGTCTTTGCATCTCCCGTATAGGTATTTGCACTTTCAGTAATGACATAACGGTAAATGCCAGGAGCAGTAAAGGTTCCTGCCGGGAACGTGATTGTTACGTTTTTTGTTACCTTATTCTGCGTGATCGTATCACCCTTTGCATAAGTTACACTCGAAATAGTTGGTGAGCCGACACCTGCTTTGACTTCCGGAGAGTTTGCCGTTGCGCCTATCGCACTCCCTGCTGTAATGGTATAAGTATAGGTTACATTCGGTACACTTGCACCCTGTGCTTTATCCATTTGCAGCACTTTCTTGAACTGAACCTCACTGCTTCCTGTAGCTGCCATCGCCGGGATCTGCATTCCGCCTAACATCATTACTCCTGCAACTGTCATTGCTGATACACGTCCGATCATTTTCTTTTTCATACTCTTTTACCTTCCTTTTCAAATTCAATTCTGTTCTGCTAATTCACAAAAAATCCACCTGATTTTCTAGCAAATGAGCACTGAGTATCTCACCGTTTTCTTACATATTCGCTTATTTTCTATAAAGAATTCCGTCGAATCACAGTGATAATTTTTCCTTTTATCTCGCGTGTATCTACTGCCCCAAAATAGCGGCTGTCCGTTGCACCTTCCCGATGATCGCCCAGCACAAAATATTGCTGTTCCTGCAACTGCAATGGATATATGACATCACTTTCGTATTGCGGAGTCTGATAAAAAATATTTTGTTCCAGCACGACACTCTCGTTGACCTTTACCGTTGCCTGTTCTGTAATTTCTACCGAATCGCCCCCTTTCGCGACAATCCGTCCCACGTACTGCTGACCGTCTTTTTTATAAACAATGATATCCCCGGCCTCCGGATGTTTCTCCAGTCGGTAATAAAGCACCAGATCACCGGCGCTCATGCGGGGTGACATATCTTCGTTTTTGACTGTAGTGATTCCAAATACAACACCAAAAAGAAGATATAAAATTCCAAGCAGAATCAGCAGACGTATCAGAAACCAGCGCCATTCCCGCCTCATTTCCATTGTTTTTTCCGTTTGCTGTAAACCAGATATACCGCGCCAAGTCCAAGGGCCGCTCCCATCAAAATCCCCATAGGAATTGCATTATCCTGAACTCCCGTCGGTGGTGACACAATATCATAGACATATGTGTTTACAATGTTGGCAACCGCTGTTTTCTGATCCTGCACCGTTATGGTTCCTTCGGTTCCCTCTGTGCCGTTAAACGTCGCATCGACCCGATAGTTTGGAATCGCCGCCGGCAAAATTTCCTCGATCCGATACGTTCCCGCTGCCACATTTGTTTTCGTATAAGTGCAGGAATAAGAACCATCGTCATTTCTGGTAAACTGACTTAAGGAACCCGTTTCTGACTTCTGATCCGGTCCTGTAATCTTCACCTGCAGCTGGTAAGATGCTGCCTGATCCTCTGTCAGTCCGCGTACTGTTTTGACAACCTGTAAATGTCCGGTATCTGGATTCGGATCTGGAAGCGTCTCACTGAAAGACACGTTGTCCAGATGATTTCCAACAGTTCCGGCTTTTGTCTTACCATCACCGCCATTTTTATCAAATGCCGTTTCACCTGCCACAAAGAAAAATCTGGTCAGGTACTGATTTTCGCTGACATCATAGTCCCCGGTATGACGGTACCACTGCACGTTATCATCCGAGATGGTTGCCACAGAAGCTCCCGGATATTTACCGGTATTGTTCCGCACATTTGTGATAACATCCTGCACTTTACTCTGAGTTTCAACCTTATATTGTTTTGCCAGTTTTGTAGACATGATCACCACATACATCGTATCTGTCTGACCGCTTTGATTTGCTTGCGTGCCACGTCCGCGATGATAAAGCTGCCAGTAGAGTTTTGCACCCGGAGTTGTCAGTACATCCTGATACAGCGCACCCGGTTCATTTGCGTTTAATTCTGCAAACTGTGTGCCATGAGCTGCCGTATCTACCTTATGCCATTCCAGAGACTGCTGCGCATGTGTTTTTCCGGTATCTTTGTCATACTTATCTGTGGCGACACTGACATACTCAATCTCTTCATCACTGGCAGTAGTTTTCCAGATAAGCCCTGGGGTTCCGTTGGAATAAAACGGCTGATAACCGGTATCTTTGGTAGTCACCGGTGCTTCAAAATCTCCGTTTTCCAGCTGGTTGTAATAGCTGACCTGAAATGCTGCTGACTCTGCCAGAAGCTGACCGGAAGCGTCCTTTACCTGAACCTTGTAAAAACAGCGGGCGCCTTTATCCAAAGCAACATTCAAGGCTGTCCCATCTTCTGATACATTGTAAGAATTTCCGGTTACTTTATGCCGTTCTACCTTTGTCCAGATATTTGTCCCTTCGGCATGTTTGTACCATTCCAAAGTAATTCCGTCTGGCTGATCACCGGAAACCTGTGCATTTAATGTTCCGTAATTTTCAACGTTATCTGTAATTGTAACAGAAACACTTCCTGCTGCCAGAGGTTCCACAGCTGCTGCATTTTCGGATACATCCTTTTCTACATCTGAACCATTTACAGTTTCACCTGTCTGATTCGCAGCATCACTGTTCGCAGTTTTTATTGCATCTTCTGCAGATGGATTTTCTGCATTCTGTGCTTCATCTCCCTGCAACACATCATTTTGACTTGCTCCAGAGTTCTCTTTTTCCTGTAAGGTATCTTTTTCCTCTGCGGTCGTGTCTTGTTGGTTTTGAAATTCTTCCAGTTGTATTTCTATCAAATTTGTCTCCGGTACATTCTGTTGCACGTTTTCTTCCGTGGAAGCAGTTTCTCCCACATCATCTTCTTTCTGCGTACCATCCGTCTGCATCATAACCGCCTGTACCTGCTCAGAATTACCTGCATTCACAGATTCTTCCGCCTGCACAGATACCCCGGTCAGTGAAAAAAGCAGCAGCAACGCCAATAAAAACGTGAGAGGTCTTTTGAATTTTCTTCGCATTCCACCATCTCCATTCCCGAAATAAAGCCGGATTCCCTGTAACCCAAAGTTCCACTTTTATTTCTAGGTAATTTATATGCAGAAAGGCAAAAAAATATGACAGGAAATTTGAAAAATTTTCCTGCCATATCATTTTCTCCTGTAGAAGTAAAGCCATTTTTTCACTTATCCAATGATCTTCATAAGAGCCTCTTGAAACTCTATATGAAGTACTTCAGCAACTTCTGAGCCCAGAAATTGTTCTGCCTGCTTTAGCCAGTTGCAATCTTTGACCGGCATATGCGTCACTTTTTTTCTGTTATGATAAATTTTAATAAGTTTTGCAAGCGTCGGTCCGTCATCCTCCTGCATTGCTTTTTGCCTTTTGGTAATCCTTCTCTGCTCATTCTGATCCCAATGCAGATTTATTTCCTGACAGCTTTCCAGAATGCTCTGTATTTCCTCTTTGCTCCGCAATTTTCTGACATGAGTACCGGCTGTTTTTACCGGAATATAAACTGCTACAGTCTGATTTTGCACCGGAATCAGCTTATAATATTCCTTCTTATCATACATGTCGTCCTGTATTTTAACCATTTCGTTAATCAGGCAGACACCTTCCGGATTGTGGACTACTTTCGCTCCGATATTTATCACAATTCTTCTCCGTTGCTTTCAATCACATTTTTATACCAGTAAAAAGAATCTTTTTTTCTTCTGCTCAGATTGCCGCTTCCATCATCGTATTTTTCAACATATACCATTCCATAACGTTTCGCCATCTCCCCTGTTGACGCAGAAACAACATCAATCCAGCCCCATGGGGTATATCCCATGAGATCAACACCATCCTTTACCGCTTCTTTCATTGCTTCAATGTGTCTGCGAAGATATTCAATACGATACTCGTCATGGATATGTCCGTCTTCCTCCAGTTCATCAACAGCCCCCAGTCCATTCTCTACTACCATAAGAGGAATCTGGTAACGTGCATATAATTCATTCAGGCTGTAGCGCAGCCCTTTTGGATCAATCTGCCATCCCCAGTCACTTTCTTCCAGAAACGGATTTTTCACGCCGGTAATCATATTTCCCCCTGATGTAATTTTTTCTTTTTCTGCTGTAATACAGTTTGACATATAATAACTGAACGTGTAAAAATCCACTTTTCCACCTGCAAGGATTGCATCATCCCCTTCTTCTTTTCGGATCTTAATGCCATTCTCTTCAAAAAACCTCACTGCATAATACGGATAAGCACCTCTCACCTGAATATCTGAAGTAAACCAGTTCATATTCTGCATCTCTCTTTGACATGCAATGACATCATCCGGATTGGAAGTAAGCGGATACATGGCTGCAAAAATATTCATACTTCCCATTTTAAACTGAGGATAATGTTCATGCGCATAGTTCACGGCAAGCGCACTTGCAATGAGCTGATGGTGCAGTGCCTGATAACGAGTCTGTTTATTCTGCGGTACCTCATTTACCGGTCCTTCATAGCCCTGGATCGTTCCCAGTGATAGTACTGCTCCCATTGGTGTCGTTCCTGCATTAATTTCATTAAATGTAAGCCAGTATTTTACTTTGTCCTGATATCTTGAAAAAATAGCCTTACAGTAATTCATATAATAATCCACGCATTTTCTGGATTCCCATCCATTGTATGTTTCCACAAGTGCGTATGGCATCTCATAATGTGAAATTGTCACCATCGGCTCAATCCCATAACGCTTCAATTCGTTAAATACTTTATCATAAAATGCAAGCCCTTCCTCATTTGGTTCTTCTTCTACTCCGGTCGGGAAAATCCGCGTCCAGTTGATCGACATACGAAACACTTTAAATCCCATCTCATGAGCCAGCGCAATATCCTCTTTATAATGATGATAAAAATCCGTTGCCTCATGACTTGGATATAACGTTCCTGTTTCGATTGTTCTCGTAACACGTTTCGGGTTTCGCGGGGAACCACTGGTACAATGATCCGATACCGATGCCCCCTTTCCATCTGTATTCCATGCTCCTTCATACTGATTTGCTGCGGTTGCTCCGCCCCATAAAAAATCTTTCTTCAATATACTCATATCTGTAAACTCCTTCCTGTTTCTTCTTTGCTATACTTATGATTCCGCCTCATATTTCCGCTTTGCTGCGCTTACACTTGCAGCCTCATATTCCGGTCGTATATGCTCACGTTTCCAGCCTCATAAGCAGTTCACCAGCCACAATCTGTGATGTATCCGACAGATCAATTGTCTGATATTCATCCGCATTTGTCACTACAACCGGTGTTGTCACCGGATGTCCTGCTGCATGGATTTTTTCTATATTAAATTTAAGCAGCAGTTCTCCTTTTTTTACTCTGTCATCCTGCTTTTTCTGAGGTTCAAATCCATCTCCGTTCATCTCAACTGTATCCATGCCGACATGGATCAGCAGTTCCGCTCCCTGATCTGTTGTGATGCCAATTGCGTGACCGGTCGGGAAAAACGTAGTGATCACACCATCCGCCGGAGCATATACCAAACCTTCTTCCGGTTCAATGGCAAGACCTTTTCCCATTGCCTCCGATGCAAACACTTCATCTTTCACATCCGTCAGTTTTATCACGCTTCCTTTTAACGGGGATGCAATTACTTCTCCTGCGTTTTCTTCTGACTCTGCGGTATCCTCCACCGCAATTTTTTCCGGTTCCACCTTTTTTTCTACAGGCTCTGCAACCTTATCTTTGTAGAAAATCAATTCCAGGATAAATGCAGCGAAAATACATGCGATAGTGACTATGATTCCAAGCAACATTGGTTTGATATCCTTTGTATCCGGATTGATAAACTGCGTATATGCAAATACGCCCATTCCAGCCATCTGATAATCACGGACTCCAAGCATACAGAGAATTGCACCTGCCACGCCCGCTACTCCACAAGTCCGGAAGAACGGTCCTTTTTTCGGAAGTGTAATACCGTAAATCGCCGGTTCCGTCACACCTGCAATACCGGAAATAATGGCTGCCGGACAAAGTCTTTTCAATTTCTGGTCTTTCGTTTTGACCATAATTCCCATACAAGCTCCCGTCTGGGCAAAACTTGTTCCGATCATTGCCGTAAAAATAACTTCGCCGATGATCAGTCCATTTCCATCCAACAGCGTCAGGTTCGAAATTGCAATCGGGATCAGTGCCCAATGCAGACCAAACATAACGAGAATCTGCCAGAAAAATCCGACCAGAAGTCCCATCAGGATCGGACTGAAATTATTGACTGCATCAAATGCTGTGCCAAGAAGGCTCGAAATCTCCGATGTGATCGGTCCGATTACCAGGAACGTCAGACATACGGAAACCACACAGGTGATCAGTGGTACCGTAAACAATTTGATCGTCTCCGGAATATATTTTTTATAATGTTTTTCAAACCAGGCAGCAAACGCAACCGCACAGATAACAGGCAGCACCGTACTTGTATAATTTACAGTTGAAGGTGCGATAACCGGAATTCCAAATAACCGGGAAATGTCATACGTTCCGTCATTCAGCACATATGGAGAAACAAGCGCCAGACCGATCAGCAGGCCTTCCATCTCCGGCAATTTAAATTTCTTTGCTGCCGTGTAACCAAGAATAACAGGCAGAAAATAAAAGGAGGCATCTCCAATGCCATACAAAATATTGTAAGTTCCGCCGGCAATATCAACAATTCCAAGGGTCGCCAGCAGCGTCATCACACCCTTTAAAATACCACAGGCACAGAACACGCCGAGAAACGGGGAAAATACACTTGTAATAATACTGATAAATGCATTAAAAACATTCTGTTTCTCCTTCTTTCCTTCCGTCTGATCCTCCCTGTCTTCAGACTGCGCCAATTTTGATTCCAGATGTCCGACCGAGACAACCGAGTCAAACACATCACCCACATGATTTCCGATGACAACCATGTACTGTCCGCCGGATTGTACAACTGTAACAATTCCATCTGTTTCTTTTAACACATCTGTGTTCGCCTTCGATTCATCTGCCAGACTGAAACGGAGCCTTGTAACGCAATGTGTAATACTGTTAATGTTATTTTTTCCACCAACATTTTGAATAATAATTCTCGCTAAACCATCATATTTACTGGCCACGTTATATCCCTCACCTTTCTACTTGTTTAAACAAGTTCTTTTTTGCTGCGTTTATGTTAGCACCTTGTTTAAACAAATTCAACAACTATTTCTATTTTCAGCAACCTGCAAAAATTTAAAATCGCAAATTATGCATATCGCACAAAACATGTTTAAACATCTTGCAGGCGATTATGATCTGCTTTATAATGTGCAGTAGCTTTGAAAATACAATCATTCAAAGTCAAAAGGAAAGCCTTTCAAACAAAAAAATTAAAGGATGTCATTATGCCAAAATCAATATATGAAGAAATTTTTCAGGATTTAAAAGATAAAATAGAAACACGGAAATATCAATATGGCACATTACTGCCATCGGAAAATGAACTGACAAAAACTTATCATTGTTCCAGAAACACGCTGCGGCGTGCGGTTGCCAAACTTACCGCCATTGGATATACACAGCCAATCCACGGCAGGGGCGTCCATATTATTTATAACCAAACACGATCCCCGCAGTCTTTTTTTGACTTTAATTCCATCAAAGGTCTCGGCCAGGCTGCAAGAGAACACGGATTTACTGTGACAAACAAGATTCTGAATTTTACTGAGTTAACGGTAAATAAACAGCTTTCTGAAAAAAGCGGATTTGAAGAAAATACGGATGTTTACTTTATACAGCGTCTGCGTTCTGTGGATGGAATCGCAAAAATGATCGACACCACGTTGCTTTCCAAAAAACAGTTTCCCGATTTGGCACCGGAATCATTAAGCGATTCTCTATTTGATTATATTGAAAAAGAGGCAGGTATGACCATTCAGACAGTTAAGCGTTGTGTCACAATGGAACGCACCACACCGTTAGATGAAAAATATCTGTGTCTGGATGGCTATAACTGTCTTGCGGTGATCACTTCTTATGTTTATAGCTCAGATGGTATTCAATTTGAATATACCGAATCAAGGAATCGTCCGGATCTCTTTGCTTTCAGCACAGTGGTATCCAAGAACTCATAGTGCAAACATCTCTTTTGCCAGTTTAGCAAACTCATTGACATAGGCACGTTCCTCTTCCTTTTTCATAGATATTCCATAAGAAATCTGTTCATCCCATGAAAAAGGGAGCGCAATCAGCTGTTCATTCTCATGGTATTTAAATTCCGGCATGACCGCAATGCCCATATCACAGAGAATGATCAGATGACTGAGTCTTATATCTGATAAATACTGGATAATATTTGCCTGGTATTTCTTTTCCAGAACCTTCTGCAATTCATCAATTTCAGGTGTCGCATAATTCTGGTCAAGAAGTATCAGATTTTCATTTGCGATATCCTCCATCGTGATTTTTTCCTGGTCTGCAAGTTTATTTTTTCGATTCATCACACAAACCATTTTATAGGACGCCAGCGGAATATACTCAAACCGTTTGCGATCCGTATTCATTCCGGTGGTTGAAAACAAAATATCAATTTTTTCTTCCTGAAGCAGTGCCATTTTCTCACGTATGGGATCCATATTAAATGTAATATAGACATCACTGTGCATCTCTTTAAAATGTTGAATTAATCCGGGCAGAAACTTTTCTTCAAATATAGAAGAACCGCAGCCGATTACAAGTTCCTGCTTATAGCCCTCTCCATATTTTTTTTCTTTTAT
>CAVEOS010000011.1:53857-55145 GCA_963617435.1 Lachnospiraceae bacterium | reverse complement strand
GGAAACAAACAATCCATCTACCACGCTGTATATGGATGTAAAAATCATCATAACAACCGAGGGAAACACAAAACGCAATAGTTTTTTATATGTAAAATGTTCTGATAAATGTATTCTCATCTATTTCCTTTCCGATTGAACTTCAATTTATTTAAGAAATTTCCACTCCATAAATCGTGCCTGCATCCATTCATCAGGAGCAAGCATATCAAGCTGTTTTACTATTTTAAAAATAGGACTTATACCATAATGACGCTCGCTCCATCTTACCATAGCAACACCTGTAAGCATCAGATCTACTGCAAGCACCACAGTAAAAATTATACAGGCAATATTCCATTTTCTTCCTTTCAGTTTACTTAAGCATACATTTATGTATGGATATATTTTGCATATGATAAATGCAGCTACTCCCCACATAAGTGAAAAGCTTAAACAGATCAGTCCTTTATAATTCAGAAATTTGTTATCGTAATTCCAAGCTCTCATACCAAGACCATCTCTAAGCAATAAACCACTTAAAAGTTCCAGTATCGTAGCTGTCATAGTCAGCAATGCCACTCTTACAAATATATTTTTATCATTTAACCTCACTGCACCAGCATATAACAGTACTGCACCAAATCCATAGAGTACATTAAATGCTCCAAACACAGAAACAACATGACTTTCCCAATGTCCTTTTGTAACCAGACAAAATATTCCCTCAATTATCACACCTGCAATACAGCCTGCTAAATATAACCAGAACAGTTTATCATATGTTATATATGCATCTGTTGTATTTTTACTTATCATCTTCATCCTGCGTAACCTGTTTATTCTTTTTCAAGTATTCAAATGATTCTACTATTTTTTCTACAAAATATTCGTAACTATCGATAAAATCTGGTGATAATTTTTTCAATGTTTCTGTAACAGCCCTGTCCTCCACCCAGTGAATGGCTTCAAGTGCTTTATTTGCAAATTCAACGCCTGTATCTGTAAGACATATCTCCAGCTCTCTTCTGGTTCCTGCAACATGCTTAAGAGTTATATAACCTTCACGCTCACATTTCTTTACCACACTATTTAATGTAGTTCTTGGAATCATCCATTCATCACAAATACTTTTCTGCGTATGTGGAAGTCCATCCTCTATTGCATAAAGCAAAACAAGCAGATTTCCCTGTGCCCCAACAGATTTTTCATTATCCAGATAAGCTCTATCCAGACGATTCATTGCATTTGTTATTCTTCTCATATATTCTCTTTTCTCTCTATTATCGTTCATATATTTTCTCCTTAA
>CAVEOS010000011.1:0-53847 GCA_963617435.1 Lachnospiraceae bacterium | reverse complement strand
TTCCAGCTCAATTTCTGCTCAATGCCTTTTTCCTTCGCTTTTCGTATGCTTATCTCACAGTAAAGCAGTACCACCTCGGTACGATCTGCTGAATCAATCAATACGAAAATGGAGGTATTTTTTATGCGAGAACTTAGAAATACAAAAGTCATTACTGTAGATGCACCTGAAAAGGAGGGGATAAACCATGCAGAACAATATCCGCAACACAAACCTGCGCTTTAATCTGGACAAAGATCAACAGCGGAGAGCCTGGGAATATTTACAGACAATGGACAGACAGAATTTTAAATCTTACAGTCAGGTAATCTCTCTTGCACTGGTAGATTATTTTGACCGCTACTACCGCACACAGGCTGATCCTTATCTGGAAACAAGAGAACGGGAAGAACTTTTTGTGAAACAGATTGTAGATGCAGTGGAACACAGCCTGAAACAGTCATTGCCGCTTTTTCTTTCCGGACTGACTGCTGGCATAGCACAAAGGGAGCCCCCAATCAGGGCGTCTTTTCCAACACCTGAAAATTCACAGCCAGACAGTGATGTAGACTGGGATTTTCTTGGCGAATAACTGATTGGAGGTGAACACATGACGGACTTTCTGACAGCAGACACCAACCTGCCATCTTATATGATGTTTCCCCGTTTTCTTCTGGACATGGAAATAAACGAAACTGCCAAAATGCTTTATATTATCCTGCTCGACCGGGCAAGGCTTTCCCAGAAAAATGAGGGCTGGTCAGATATCAATGGTCATGTGTTCATTTACTTTACAATTGAAGCACTGGCAGAAGTTCTCCACAAAAGCCAGATGACGGTTAAAACTGCTCTGCAGTACTGGAAAAACAGGAGCTTATCTTCCGAAAACGGCAGGGACCCGGACAGCCCAATCGAATTTATGTAAAACTCCCAAAAGAAACCATCCACTATACAGACAGATTTCTTTCCCTAAGACAGACAGAAAACTGTCCTATTGACAGACAGGATTCTTTCCCTGATACAGACAGAAAACTGTCTGGTAATAAGAAAGAGATAAAAAAGAACAATTTAGAAAAAAGAGGGAATAAGGAGCCACTCTCACCCTATGGAAAATTTCAAAATGTTTTTCTGTCAGAAAAAGAGCTTGAAGATATCCGGCAGACAATCCCTGACTGGAAGGATTATATTGAACGCTTATCCGGTTATATGGCTTCTACCGGAAAGCAATATCAGAACCATGCAGCTACCATCATCAGTTGGGCAAGACAGGATCATCCTGCTTCCCGGCAAAGGAATTACGAAAGTGAGGAATACGAAACATTATGACAAAATTTACAGAAAAACCAACAGCTATAACACCAAACAGAGAGCTTCAGTCTGATGAATATTTTAATGAAAGAGACCACCTAATCTACTGTTCCAAATGCAATACGCCAAGACAATGCCGGCATGAATTACAGGGAAAGGTTCTTATTCCTTCCATCCGCTGTAAATGCCAGCAGGAAATCTTTGAGCAGGAAGAAGCCCAGAGAAAACTTCATGAAAAACAAATTGAAATAGAGCATCTTAAAACCAGCGGCTTACAGGACAAAGCACTCTATGACTACACTTTTGCCAAAGATAACGGCATCAATCCGGAAATAAAACTGGCACACAATTATGTAAGCAACTGGGAAGAGATGAAAGCAAACGCTTCCGGACTTCTCATCTGGGGTGATGTCGGTACTGGAAAATCTTTTTTTGCAGGTTGCATTGCCAATGCCCTTCTGGAAAAAGGCGTTCCTGTACTGATGACCAACTTTTCCAGGATTCTGAATACCCTTACCGGAATGCATTTTGAAGACAGAAACCAGTTCATCAACAGCTTAAACCGCTACAGTCTTCTGATTATTGATGATCTCGGAATTGAGCGGAACTCTGACTTTGCACTGGAACAGGTATTCAATGTGATCGACAGTCGTTACCGCAATAAAAAGCCCCTGATCATAACGACCAATCTCACTTTATCAGAGCTGAATAACGCTGCTGATATCGCACACAAACGAATTTACGACCGTATTCTGGAGAGATGTATTCCTGTCCGTATCAATAACCGGAATATTCGTCAGGACAATGCAACAGATAATTTAAAACAGGCGAAAAAAATCCTGTTGAACAATCATGCTCCGAACCAGAATTGACTCAAAGAAGTATAACGCAATGATTAATTTTCACTGACAGTGGTACTACTCTCTTTCCTTATTTTTCATCAAAAACATGCCACTGTCAGTTATCTAAAACCATAGTACCAAACCAAAAGATTTTAATACCAAATCGGCCCGGATGCGGGCATAAAAAGGAGGTGCCAGATATGGCAGATAAAAGAATGATGACACCAGAAGAAAAAGCACTTTTACAGGCAAAACACCGCCAGGAAGAAGCCGAAGCAAGAAACCGAAAAAAAGAGCGTGATGCAAGAACACACCGATTAGTCCAGGAAGGAGCAATTTTAGAAAGTATTGTTCCCCATATTAAAGAAATGGATTTAGATTCCCTAAAACGGGAACTGATGATCCGGCTACGGGGAATGTAAACGCACAAGTTCTACTCCTGAAGGGCGCACTTACTCACCACCCGATAAATCGGGCGGTGGTATCCCCTACGGGGCTCGTGCGCTCTGCCGAGGGCTTTATCCTCTGTTGCAGGCAACATCGAAAGGAGGTGCCAGATATGGCAATTTATCATATGCAAGCCAAAGTCGTCAGCCGAAGTTCCGGTCGATCTGCTGTTGCTGCTTCTGCTTATATGAGCTGTAGCCGAATGTTCAATGATTATGATGGCATTCAGCATGACTATAGCAGAAAGCAGGGTCTGATCTATCAGGAAGTGATGCTTCCTCCAATGGCTCCATCGGAATGGAATGACCGGGAACAACTCTGGAATGCTGTGGAAGAAGCCGAAAAGACCAAAGACAGCCGACTGGCAAGAGAATTTGTTGTCGCACTCCCCGTTGAGTTAGATAAAGACAGCAATATTTCTCTTCTTAAGGATTTTATTCATAAGAACTTTGTAAATATGGGAATGTGCGCTGATTTTGCTATCCACGATACGGATGGTCACAATCCCCATGCACACATTCTTCTTACTGTCCGACCACTAAATAAAAATGGAACATGGCAGTATAAAACTGAAAAAGAATATCTCTGTATCAAAGATGGAGAAGAAAAAGGATTTACTGCTTCTGAATTTAAAAATGCACAGACAGAAGGCTGGGAAAAGCAGTACCGCTATAAAGCCGGTAAAAAGAAAGTATATCTAACGCCTTCTGTAGCACAGGAAAAAGGATACGAACGGATTGATAAGCATCCCAAGAGCAGCCGATATGGCAGACAGAATCCTATTTCCGAACAATGGAACAGCGATGAACAACTCTGCATCTGGCGGGTAAACTGGGCAGATGCCGTAAATGAAATGCTTACTCGTAATCAGATAAATGCCGCCATTGATCACCGCAGCTTTGCAGATCAGGGAATCACCGAACAGCCAACCATCCATGAAGGCTACATCGCCCAGAATATGGAAAAGAAAGGTATGATATCCGACCGCTGTGAAATCAACCGTCAAATTCGTGCTGATAACAAAATGCTCCGGGAATTGAAAGCTCAGGTAGCAAAACTGGCTGAAGCTGTAGAAAAATCTATTCCGATAATTGCCGAAACATTGGAAGCAATACGCAATCATATGATTTTTACACAGTATCATTTACTTCACAATGAAATGCAAAAAGAAGTAATTCATGATTGGATGAATCATTTTAATCCCATACTGAATAAATACAACACCGTTAAGAAAAAGCTCAAAGCCAAAGTTGCGGAGCGAAAAGAACTGAATGTGCAAAAGGATAAAACCAGTATTTTGAATCCCATTCAGCACATAAAATTAAATCAGCAGCTTACCACTGTTACCGAAGAAATTGAAGAACTGAAATCAAGGAAAGAGCAGCTAATCTTCCAGGCACAATGCTCTACCGATAAAGATATGACTAATCTATTCAGGAAATATGACCAGATGAATAACAATCTTGATATCCTGGATTCTCAGGACACTTCGCTCAAAAAGCAGCTAAAAAAAGATGCCGCTACTTTCCGGGAAGAAAAATTTCGTACTGATCCAGAACAATATACAGAATTGCTGGATACCAGAATCCAGATACGTCCTGATTTCCGGGATAAGCTGATTGCGCAGCTCAAAGGTACTTTCGGTAAATATTATGACTATCACCGCCGTGATATTGCAGCCAATGAGGTGGATTATCTCAATGTTGAGGATCCTGATGTTTTCTCCCATCGTGCATGGGAACTTGAATATCAGAGGAAACAGGAGATGCGACGAAATCAGCCTGCTCGAACCAAGAAAAGGTCACATGATATGGAATTGTAATTCGATTCTTCTTTGAACCCTTATAAACATAAAAGCTGAACAAATGGGATTTTTCGTCCTACCTGTTCAGCTCTTTGTTTACCTGTAAATCAATTCATTTAACACAATCTCTTCTGCAGCATTCCGGATATTATTTACCGCTCTGACCCATTCCATCTGATCACGAGCTTTCATTTCTTCCGTAATGCCTTGCCGCTCCATCATCTGACGTACCAAAATATCCATTCTCTCCTGTGCTTCATCGTCCACAAGATTCAGATGTTCCACCAGTCTGTCTTCCAACATATACAGTGAATACATTGCTGGACGATGTTCTTTCAGATACGTTTTTCGCATCATTCCATATTTCCCATAATGCGGTTCTTCATCTGTACTAACAAGATTCGGATAATAAATT
Source organism: Lachnospiraceae bacterium (assembly GCA_963617435.1). Lineage (GTDB taxonomy): Bacteria > Bacillota > Clostridia > Lachnospirales > Lachnospiraceae > Eubacterium_I. Next base: position 49,052 of record CAVEOS010000011.1, on the reverse strand, counting down.
CCATCTTCGCCAAGTGTGTAGGTTCCACCCATTTTTTCAAATGTGCTTTTCATGTGTTATTCCTCCTTGAAATCAGCGATGTTCTTAGATCATCGCAAAATATTTCAGGGCAGCCTTGATAGCTTCTTCTTTCTCTTTCGGGCATTGTGGAACTTTTGTATTTTCTGATTTTGGAAGATTATAGTTTTCTCCCACTTCAATTCCACATTTGCGTTTTACCTGAGAAATATATAAACTTGAAACCTTCAAGCCAAATTCTTTCAGCACATAATCCTTGATTTCCTGATAGGTTGCTTTCAACTCGGCACTGGTGGCATCCAGCTCATCCAAGTCTAAGTCGATCTCTATCGTGTCATCTGGTTTTTGTTGGGACAAAAGAACAACCGTCTCCACATGCACAGTTCCCGGGAACATATCCACACAGCAGATCCTTTCCACCACATATTCCTGCGCCTGCAAAATCTCCAGATCCCTCTGCAGACTGGTCGGCTTACATGAAATATAAATCATCCGATCCACTCCGTAACGAATAATTTTTTCCAGTGCTTTCGGATGGATACCCTCGCGCGGTGGATCCAGCACAATGAAATCCGGTTTTTCCTCAATGGAATCCAGCACTTTCAAAACATCTCCGGCAATAAAATCGCAGTTATCCAACTGATTTAACTTTGCATTTTCTTTCGCTGCTTCCACAGCCTCTTCCACAATCTCTACACCAATCACATGCTTTGCTGCCGGAGCCAGGATCTGCGCGATCGTTCCGGTTCCACTGTACAGATCGTAAACGGTCTTGTCCGCTTTTTCATCCAGGCTGTCCCCAATATACTCGCGGGCGGTCTGATACAGCACTTCTGCGCCCAGAGAATTTGTCTGGAAGAAGGAAAACGGAGAAATCCGGAACTTCAATCCCAGCAATTCCTCATAAAAATAGTCCTGACCATATAAAATCTCAGTTCCCTCATTTTTGACCGCATCAGCGACACTGTCATTTTTTGTATGCAGAATACCTGCAATGCTTCCATCCAGTTCCAGTGCCAGAAGCTGTTCTTTCCAGCCATTCAAAAGTGCCGTTTCATCCACACTACTCTCTCCTGCACAAATCTCCTGTGTGGTTGTGATCAGGTCGATCAGAATTTCCTCCGTCTTTACTGCTTTTCTCACCAGCAGATGACGCAGATAACCTTCATGGCGCATGCGATGATAAAACGGAATGTTTTTCTCTCTGAAATATTCTACGGTTACTCCAAGGATTTTGCGGTAATCATCATCCACGATCTGACATTCATCTACTGTCACGATATCATAAAAACTGCCGCGTTTGTGCATTCCAAGCGCCAGCGGTCCATCTTTCACGTCATCGCCAAAAGTGTACTCCATTTTGTTGCGGTATCCAAACTGACGCGGGCTTCTTCGGATCCCCTCGAAAATATCCTCCGCATTCGGTACAACCGCTTTCATTAATTCCAGCACCTGTCCGGCCTTCAGATTTAACTGCTCCTCATACGGTAATGTCTGGTAATTGCATCCACCACAGACGTCGTAATGCGGACAGTTTGCTTCTGCCTGCTCCAGTTCTGATTTGTCCAAAATTTCTAATAAACGTCCTTCTGCTTTCCCTTTGCGTTTCTTGTTGATCACAAAAGAAACTTTCTGCCCTGGAATGGTATTTTTTACAGTTACTTCATTATCTTCTACTTTTACAATTCCCTTATTCGGAAACTTTACTTTTTCCACAATGCCTTCGCACATCTGTCCTTTTTTCAAATCTTTTCCCTCACATTTTTATTATTCATCCACTTCGTTTAAAAAACGCCCACTCGCATATGTGAGTGGGCGTTCCAATACGAATCAATATCCTCAAACTTAACTCTTACGACTTAGGCTTCCTCTTCGTATTCATCATCCTCGTCATCGAAGAAATCATCTTCGAACTCGTCTTCAAATTCATCTTCAAAATCATCCATGTAATCAGGTGCAAAGAATTTGTAAATATAATGTGCTGCAACAACAACAGCTACTACTGCTCCGATGATGGCAAGAATCCAGAGTAATTTTGTCTTTCTTTCCTCATCGATCTTTTTGGAAAATAACTCGTTTAATTTTGCAATACTGATTAAATCATTGTTCATGTCATTCACTCCTTCTAATACATTAATGATGCTTACCCACGGCAGTCCCTGTCAAACACATCCTGCATCTGACAATTTCGTTTTACACCTTACTGCCTGTTGTTATGTTGTATTCTATCATATCTTCTGTAATTTTGCAAACGATGCGAACATTTTCTTTGTGCCAACATTGTCAAAATTTACAGTCACTTCATAGTCTCTTCCGCCGGACACGATCTGTGTCACCACGCCCTCTCCGAACTTACTGTGACGCACCCGGTCTCCTTCGGAATAAGACAGCATTCCGAGGTTTGCTCCGCCGCCAAACTGCTGCGTTTTCTTCTGACTGAAGCTGTAAGATTTATAATAATCCACTCCACCCGCTGATTTTGCGGATGCTCCGCCGCTTCCATACGGTTTTCTGGCAAAATTCTGTTTCACCGCGCCAAAATCTTTGATCGGATCTTCCTTGCGTGGACGGTCCTCCCGCACCTGTCCGTTTAACAGACTCTTTGGAATCTCTTTGACAAAACGGGACACTTTGTGATACTGCGTTTCACCTCTGGTCATACGCATCCGGGCACTGGTCAGGGTCAGATGCTCTCTGGCCCTCGTAATTCCAACATAACACAGACGGCGCTCCTCCTCCACTTCCGTCGGATCATCCGAAGTGATCGTCATATAACTTGGAAACAGTCCGTCTTCCATACCCGCCAGATACACATTCGGAAATTCCAGACCTTTTGCGCTGTGCAGTGTCATCAGCACCACATAATCACTGTTTTCTTCCAGGCTGTCAATATCTGCGATCAGGGCCACTTCTTCCAGAAATCCGCTCAGCATCGGATGTTCCTCGTTTTCCTCATAAGCTACGATCTTGCTGATCAACTCGTCAATATTTTCAATACGGGCTCTGGCTTCGTCGGTGCCTTCCGCATCCAGCTCTGCCACATAGCCGGTATCTTCTATAATCTCATCCATCAACTGCTCCAGACTGATATACGGCAGCTTGCTGCGCAATGTCTGGATAAAAGTGACAAACGGACGGATTTTTGTCGCCGTGGCCTTGCTCAAAGTCGGAATCTCTTCCGCCTGTTTCAAAGCCGCATAAAAACTCATACCGTTTTCATCCGCATAATCCTGCACCTTAGCAATAGTGGTTGCACCGATGCCACGCTTTGGCACATTGATGATTCGCTTTACCGCCAGATCATCCTGCGCATTATCAATGGTTTTCAAATAACTCAACAAATCCTTGATTTCTTTTCTGGCATAGAAGTTTACGCCGCCCACGATCTTGTACGGAATATTTTCCCGGACAAAACGCTCCTCCAAAAGTCGGGACTGGGCATTGGTACGATACAGCACTGCGCTGTCTCCATAGGAAAAAATACCTTTCCGCACAAATGAATTGATGCTGTGCGCGATATACTCAGCCTCATCGTAAGCCGAATCAAAATCCCTGCAGTCAATTTTATCCCCGGCCGCCTGCTGGGTCCAGAGCGCTTTTGATTTTCTGCCGACATTATTTTTGATCACCGCGTTGGCCGCATCCAGAATATTCTGTGTGGAACGGTAGTTTTCCTCCAGTTTGATGACTTTCGCATCCGGAAAATACTGCTCAAAGTTCAAAATATTGTGAATATTGGCACCACGGAATTTATAAATAGACTGATCATCATCACCCACCACGCAGAGATTGCGGTATTTGGATGCCAGCAGGCGCACCAGCTCAAACTGCGCCGTATTTGTATCCTGATACTCGTCCACCATAATGTAACGCAGACGCTCCTGATAAGAATCCAATACCTCCGGATCATTTTTAAATAATTCCACACATTTCATGATCAGATCATCGAAATCCAGCGCATTGTTTTTCTTTAAGGTCTGCTGATATTCCCGGTAAACCTGCGCCTGCTTCTGCTTCGCGTAGTCCCCTGCAGCCCGCAGCGTAAACTCTTCCGGCGAGATCAGCTCATTCTTTGCATTTGAAATCACATTCAGCAGTGCCCGCTCCTTTGTCTGCTTCGTATCAATCTGCAGCCGCTTGCACACTTCCTTCATCACCGTTTTCTGATCATCCGCATCATAAATTGTAAAACGGTTGTCATATCCGAGACGGTCAATGTACCGGCGCAGAATCCGCACACAGCTGGAGTGAAAAGTCGATACCCAAATACTCTCTGAGCCGAATCCCACCAGATTATCGATACGCTCCCGCATCTCTGCCGCCGCCTTATTTGTAAAGGTGATCGCCATGATGTGGTACGGATTCACCCCTTTTTCCTCTATCAGATAAGCAGTTCTGTGCGTCAGAACCCTCGTTTTTCCGGAACCGGCCCCCGCCAGTACCAGCACCGGTCCTTCCGTCTGAAAAACCGCTTCCTGCTGCTGTGTATTCAGCAAATCGTATCTGCCCATATTGCCTCCATCTGTCTCTTATTTATCGAACATATTTTCTAATCTTGTGCTATCATATCACAGGAAACATAACTGCGTCAACAACTCCTCGGATCTGCCCTTTTTCCTCTTATTTTTATATGCGTTTTATCCATATCCTTGATTCTAATTATCCATATCTTTCTCCTGTTTTTCCATGTATCATTAACTTATCGAAACAAACAAAATCACTATTTTCAAACAAATTCAGGAGGATATTTACAATGGCAAAAGTACTTGCGCTTTCCTTTGGACGAAAGATGTCCAACACCGACGTAATGTTAAAAGAAGTGCTGAAAAAATGCGAAGAAGCCGGTCACGAGATCAAATTTATGAGACCAGATGACCTTGAGATCAAACCATGTATCGGATGCTGTGGCTGTGTCGTAGGAATCATGTCCGGCAGAACAAACGGAACCTGCGTGTTCAAAGATGATTTCCATCTGGTAGAGGATGCTTATTATGACGCGGATGCGGTTATCATCGGATCCCCGGTATATGAGACATCTCCAAGCGGTACTTTCAAAACATTCTGCGACCGTTTCGGTCCATCCCACGATCTGGCTTTCCTGACCGAGGCAAAAAAAGACCGTATCGCACAGGGAAATGATCTCCTTCCGGACGAAAGAGTATTCAAACCGCGTGTAGGCGCGCTGGTTGGTGTCGGCGGAGCAATGACCGAAAACTGGACCATTATGACCATTCCGATCATGTACGAATCCATGATGTCCGCAGGTGTAGACGTCATCGATACACATGTATACTACGGTGCCATGGCAGTAGATCACGTTCTCGGAGTTCCAGAGCAGATGGAGCGTATGGACGAAATGGCACAGCACATCATTGACGCACTGGCTGCGAAAACAGATGAAGCGCGTACAAAATGGCGCGGAGCTTCCAATTATGCCTGTCCGGTCTGCCACCAGAGCATGGTTCGTGTGACTCCGGGTACTGATCTGGTAGAGTGTGCGATCTGCGGTATCGATGGAAAAATCGAGATGGTAGACGGAAAAGCTACTTATACCTTCTCCGAAGAAGAACAGCTTCGTTCCAGAATGAACTATGGCGGAAAATTAGAGCACAGAAATGAGATTGCACATGGTGCAATGACACAGAAACATACAGAAAATCTGGCTGAATTGAAAAAACCGTACTTACATATCGGCGAGTAAATCTTGTTTCGGGTGGCTTAAAAATTTACTACTTTAGGTTTTGATAAGACCTCCTGTAATTTTGTCTCGGTCGCTAACAATCGCTCCCCAAGAAAAAATTACAGGAGGTCTTAATTCAGTTCGTGATTTAGTAAATTTTTTGCGCCACCCTGCACTTCGTGCCACAATTACCCAAATCTAGAATTGTCCATTCGAATTATTGCATTCCATATTATCCACACGCATGGTGCAATCCCAGTGTTCTGCCAGTTTTCCATCTTCCAACCGATACAGATCAAACACTTTTACAACCACGCCGCCATCCATTTTGCATTTAAAAAACATGCAGACCAGATCACCGTCTTCCAGACACTGGATCGTCTCTGTCTGCGGATGTCCAGCCAGGAATCCTTTCATAAATGCAAGAAATCCTTCTTTTCCGTCTCCAACTTCCGGTGAATGCTGTTTATAATCATCCAGCATCAGATCATCGATTTCTGACAGATCCCATGCATTAAATACACGCTCATAAAAATATTCTACGACTTCCTTATTTGTCCGTTTCATCATATACCTCCAAATTCTACGTTTCACTTTTTCCCATTTTTCATAACTCAGACTTCCACTATCACAGTTTATTTCAACTTCAATAGAAACTCATCTTTCCATAAATGATCCCTTAAATCCATTGTGCGCTACACATCTATTCCGTTAGATAACACTTACAGAGTATCTCTATCAGGGGATATTTATCCACTGTGCATCTGACGAAAAATCCCTCAGCTGCCAGTGAATGACATCCAATTTCCGTATCTTCAGGATCAGACGCAGAAAATACTTCCGAATCTCCACCAGCTCGTGATCTTCTCCCGCAATCAATGCTGCAAACTGGTCAAAATCTTCATATAATTCATGCTGTGCGATCATAGCCTGACTGCGTTTTTCATAGCCTCCATAAGTGTCAGAAAATACGTGTTCCGGCTCCATAAGCCGTTCCCTCAGCCGTTCTTTCCACGCATCACTCCATCCCTGCTCTTTCCAGAAATCCGATACTTCCGGGATACACATGCATTTCACACTGCTGTACATATATTTCAGTGATTTGATGCATTCCACTGCCAGGACATTGCGCGGAGCAAGCATGATTTTTTCTCCGCTAGGCAAATCATCCCCAATTGCTTTTGCCTGGGCCTGATAAAAGGTCATGCCACTCTGTTTGTATGCTGCCAGCCGTTTTTGAAAAGCCTTTTCATTTCGGATCAGAATATACGCAATATCAAGCAGCTGTGCATAAGAAGCATCCACCTCTTCCAGCACAAGTACATCGATATCTTTCGCATTTGTGATCAGATTCGACGCACTGTAACCATAGATTCCGATACTGGACAGGCAGGTATACAGCGGAAGCTCCAGAATCTGATCTACCCCGATTATCTTTGCCTTTTCCAGTCTGGATTCCATCGGTTCTGTGGCCGGCTGACCGTTCTGCAGATAGTCTCCGCTCATAATGGCAACTATCTGATCCGCCCCGGAGGATTGTTTCACCTGAGCCAGGCGCTGTTGCTCCGTCTCCAATGTATCGATAAAATCTGTAAAATACGCTGCTTTCATTACTGTTCCTTTTCTTCAATATCTTTTTTGTTATAAAATCCCAAAAACAAGTTGTGACAAAACTCCAATGCCGGCACGACTGATTTTCTATCTGCGCTGCGCCGCTTATTTTCGACCGCTCCCGCGAACTCGCCAACAGCCCAAACAGGCTGTTGTCTCAAACACACTCCCGCGGTCGAGCTATGCTCGCTCCGATAACGAAAATCAATCTACCGCCTTACCTTGGAGTTTTAATCTCAACTTGTTCCGTTTATGCTTTACATTGCATACACATTAGAAGTTAATTCAAGTTCAACTTGCCTCATCAATACACATATTGCCATGTACTCTGTGTAAGTGCTAGCTTTTCATAACTGAAATGGCAAAATCGGAGAAATATATCTCAACGAACGATTCAGAGAACGACTGAGTTTTGCGCGAGTGGAAGACGATCAGCTTTTATAGGAGTCGAGAACGAATTATGTCAAGTCGAACATATGTGAGACTTGGCGCGTAATTCTCATCAGCGTAAGCTGATAATTTCCATTGAGAATTACTGCGCATCCACGCGGAGCATTTATCTCAGTCTGAAAGACTGAGATAAAACCGAAGCAAAACGAGGGTAGTGAACGGTTAGTGAGTGAGATATATTTCTCCGATTTTGCCTTAAAAAATTATAAACTTATTTACACAGAAGCATTCTTCTCTCGTTATCAACACCGAACATATGAGCCATATTACCCATACCGCTTCCGTCTTCTTCTGCTTCCAGTGCACCGTTGTAGTTCAGTACCCATCCGTACTGCAAGCTGACATCATGATATCCGATGGAAAGTCCGCCTTTCTTTTTAATACGGTAAGTTAACGGAGTTCTGAACTGCCAGTATTTGTGCAGATCAAACATTTCTTCTCTTGTATACTCAATTCCATCATATACAAAAATAATCTCATCACGGTCAAACACTTCTCCGTCTACGGTCACATTGCCGAAACGGCACTGTGTAAACCAGTATCCTTTATAGTATTTCGGAACGAATTTGAACTCAAATCCATCGATTTCTCCATTCTCATCATATGTATTGTGAAAACCACGCTGCTGAATTGGCTGAAATTCTACCATAATCTTGTCCTCCTTCTCTTAGTATCCCAGAATGTTGCGAAGCATAATCTGGTGACGACGAACCTGCTCCGGGATTTCTACCATAGCCTGTCCAAACTGAACCGGTCCTTCCTCTGCATGGAAACGAATGCCACCTTCATACTCAGAAAGCAGATCTCCGCTCCATCCGTTATCTACCATCAGTTTGATTACTTCCGGATATGGAATAGTCTCTTCCTCAAAATTCTCATTCATGTAAGTGAATTTTGCATGGCATACGTAGCTGTATGGAAGGAAATCAACGATCTCTTCCGGTTTGGTAATATCATCAAAGTTCAACCAGGACATATCTTCCATGCCTTTTGCAGCTTTGTACTGGAAGGTACCAAAATCGATATTGAATCCGAAATGAGAAGTCTTTGTACGATGGATAAAATCAAGATATTCATCGCGGATATGCGGTGTATGAAGTGTAGTCGGAAGATGAACTTCATTCTGCATACGAACGTCATATTTCTCAGCATACGGAAGTGCTTTTTCAATGTAATTCTGCCAGCCTGGTTCCGGATCACAGATTTCATTGGTACATGTGATCTTTGTACGGAGTGCTTTGAATCCAAGTAAATGAGCCAGACGGAAATCCTGTTTTAACTCCTCTACCACTTCATCATCGCTCATGCCTTTTCCACGGTGCAGATGGTTCTCTGCCCAGTGTCCAAGCTCAGATGGCTGCATTTTGTATTTATCACATAATCCCCAGTAATGGTCGATCCATTCCGGTGAAGGATTCGGATAATTTGGGATATAACTTGTCAGAAATTCGAAACAGGTTGCTCCTGTGTCAGCCATTTCCTCGAAAGCATCATCCAGTGTCATTGTTTTTCCAAGAAGATTATGATAGCTGTATAAGCAGATACCTCTTCTCGGAGTTCCCTTTTCAATACTCATGATTATATGTCCTCCTTTTATAAATAAATTCATTATTTACGCATTTGCTTTGGAATGCGTCATTCCCTTTTTCGGATATTTTTATTATATCAGTCCAGCTTTAGGAATTCCATGTATAGCATTCTCATAAAAATGGACAAAATTACGATTTTATACTATAATATCAAATATAATTTCTAACAAAGAACAGGAGAATAAGCTATGAATTTTCTAATTGCCAGCCAGAATAAAAAATTTTATGATTACCCATCCCACAGCCATGCATTCTGGGAAATGCTTCTGAACATCGAAGGCACCGGAACCGCCGTGATTAACGGGATAACCTATGATTTCCAGCCAGGTACCATCTTCTGCATCCGCCCTGGTATCATGCATAGCAAACATGCAGATGACGGCTTTGTGGACGGAAGTATTCTGCTCATGGATTTCTGTCTGGAATCCGATCCTGAAAATGTATTCGTTTTTCAGGATGATGAACGAAATTCTTTTTATTCTCTGTTTAAACTTGCCCTGGATTATCCTCTGGATCCGACCACGGATGTTTTTGCAGAACGTTTTCTGCGCTCTATTCTGGATGCCATGCAGAATCTTCTGTGCCACTGGAAACATGCAAATTGTAAAAATCCGGAAGTACTTCGGGTACAGAAAATCCTGACGGACCATGTGACGGATGCCCATTTTGATCTGGACAAAGTCATTCAGGAAACCTCCTATTCACCGAACCATTTTCGAAAACTTTTTAAAGAGCAGTGTAACTGTTCTCCGCTGCAATATTACAATCTGATGAAGATCCAGCGGGCCAAAGAACTGATCCTGCATCATAAATCCATCCTGACGATTCAGCAGATCGCGCACAACTGTGGTTTTGAAGATCCATACTATTTTTCCCGGCTTTTCAAGAAGATTGCCGGTGTCAGTCCGATGCAGTATTACAAACAGAGCCGGGAAAACATGTCGGAAACCTTTACCAAAGACCAGCCCTTTGATAATCTGGGACAGAACTTAAACCCGGTGGAATCCATCCGCTATTTTGAATTGTAACTTCGCAGCTTTTATTTCGTCTCTTCCTCCAGCATATGATTTACCATCTTTACGAAATGTCCAAGCTGCTCTACACAGTTAACATCAGAGTAAAAATGATGTCCCTCAAACTCACTGGCAATGTAACCTTTGTAACCGTTTTCTACAAGTGCATGGATCAGTGTCTCATACGGGATGCACGGATCATGCTCATCGTTGTCGAGATAATAGAATTTGCCGTGGATGTAGAAAATGCAGTCCATTACATCTTTTAACTGCTCGACTCTTGCCGGGCGATTGAATTTGCCAAACATTTCTTCTGCATAATGTTTTTCAATATCAGTATAATCACCGTTGTTGACTTTCTCCATGTCACCACCTGCTGCATGGATCTGTACGATCTCATCCAGTTTTTCCGGACGGCAGCCGAATTCAATGGCCTGACGCAGGTAAAGAGCATGTGGCATTTCCTGGAAAATGGAAAAATCAGGTACAAAACCGAGATATCCTTTTCCTTCTCCCTTCATGATCTCAAAATACTCTTTCCATACATCCACGTCCGGATGATGCGGCCAGTGCATTTCAATGGTCAGCTTCATATCCAGCTCTTTGCAGTAAGGGATCATCTTCCGGAAAATCTTCGGAGAGATCGCATGCTGGGTACGAACCATCGGGAATCCTGCTTTTTTCGCATAAACCAGATCGTTTAAGGTGCACTGAATGATCTCTTCCTCATTCATATCACGGTCACTTCTTGTTCCCATGTCAATGTATGCAGACCAGCAAACTGGCTCCAGTTCATATTTTTCCAGTAATCCTTTCAGGTTGTATAACCATTCATCAGAAGGAAACGGATAATCCGGAACCATCTGTGCTGCTACCAGCTCGATTCCTTTGTATCCCATATCGTGAACAGCTTTCAGGCATCCTTCCAGATCCAGTGTTCCGTGAATAAATTCCGTTGACAGGCTGTACAGAGACACGCCAATTTTAATATCTGTATTCATAATCGTAAATCTCCTTTTCTTTCCTATTGCTCAGCCATTAATGTCTCGGTGCGGTCACTGATCAGAGTCAGATACTGACCGAAATATCCGGTATACGGAACTCTGTGTTTCATGTAAACACGAAGGGAATGTTCTCCCGGTGTGATTCCGCCGATCTGCTGTACACGAATCGTTGCCGGTTTCATTACATACCAATACTCATGGTTCAGCTCCGGCAAATCTGAAATCGTAAATTCCTTTCCGTTCAGTCCGAAGGCGATAATCTCCTTCGGAATCTCCTGTCCGTCCATCTCAAACTTCAGATCTTCGATACAGCTCAGATAACATCCGCGGTAAGACGGATAGCGGATCTCAAACGTATATCCAATTTTCTTTCCTGCTACAATCTCATTTCTGATCGGTTTCTCACAGATCAGGATCTCATTATATGCCACAAAATCCATATTCTACCTCTCCTTTTTTTAACAAAAAACGGTGAAAAAACAGCTTTTTTCCTGTTTTTGGGTACAAAAAAGACAGGTGCGCACAAAGCACCTGTCTTTTCAGGTTTACTTATGCCTCAAAGTCTACAGATTTTCTTGTCTTTGCAGACAGTCTTGCTGCATCCATAACTTTTAACACACGTTTTACTTCCGGAATCTTAACCAGGAAGTCTTCTTCTCCACGGTATGCTTTGACATAGTTTTCAAAATACATACGGTGGGTTGTCTGAGCGATCTCGATATCTTTGCTCAGGATCAGGCCTTCGCGTGGCGGTCCGAAAGATCTTGTCGGGCCTGCTGCTGTCATAGTACGGCCATGGCCTGCGTTCTGCAGTAAACCTGCAGTATGTACGATCTTTCCTTCCGGATGGAAGCCGTCCACATAAGCCGATCCTTTGTTTCCACCCATGAACCAGTGACGCTCGAACCATTTATCTTCGTCTCTCAGGAAGTAAGTTCCAAGCTCTACTTCTGCGGTAATGCCGTTTTCAAACATCAGCAGAACTTTGAAGTAATCATCGACCTGCTCGTTGATCACGTTTCTTACATCTGCAAATACGGATGTGATCTTGCCCGGGATCATGTAAAGCATCTGATCGATCAGATGTACACCCCAGTCATACATCATACCGCCGCCCTGCTCCGGGTAAATATGCCAGTCATGCATATTTCCGTTGTATCCGTACAGACCGGTCTGAACGGTGTAGATATCACCGAGTTCGTCTGAATCAAATACATTTTTCATGGTGCGGTAATCCGGGTCAAATCTTCTCTGCTGATGAACGGTGAATTTTACGCCATTCTCTGCAACTGCTTTCTCCATCTCCTCGAGATCCGGGATAGATAATGCAACCGGTTTCTCACAGATGATGTTTTTCTTTGCTGCTGCTGCCATTTTTACCAGTTTCAGATGCTGGTTGTTATTTGCAGAAATGATAACAACGTCGATATCATCTCTTGACAGAAGATCCGCTGCGTCTGTATATTTTGCAACACCTTCCGGTGCATCGTTCATCTGATCTGCTTCAATATCGCAGATAGCGATCACATCGATGCCGTCAAAATCGGATAATAAGGTCATGTGCTCATGTCCCATGAAACCAAATCCTATAATACCAAATCTAAGATCTGCCATGTTTGTTTCCTCCTAAATTACGAACTGTGTCATATATCTCTTGCTGAGTTTTAAGCTGTCCAGAACTTTCTCCTGGCTACCCTCGAAATATTTATCCTCTACTTCGATGCAGGTATATCCATCATATCCGATGTCTGTTAAAGCAGATACATATTTGCCCCAGTCAACATCGCCGTAGCCCGGAAGCTTCGGAGACATGAAATCAAGCGGGTAACCCATGATTCCAACTTCCTGGAGTTTGTCCGGATAAATTTTGATATCTTTGTAATGTACATGGAAGATTTTATCCTTGAACTCATAAATCGGTTTGATGTAATCGATCATCTGCCATACGAAATGGGATGGATCGTAGTTGATACCGAAGTTATCACTTGGAAGGATCTCAAATACTTTCTTCCAGTTTGCCGGTGTGGTCATCAGGTTCTGTCCGCCTGGCCACTGATCCGGTCCGAACAGCATCGGGCAGTTCTCGATGGCAACTTTTACGCCCTGCTCCTCTGCCAGTTTGATGATCGGAGGCCATACCTCTTTGACGATCTCAATGTTTTCTTCAACGGTCTTTGTCTGGTCACGGCCGATAAAGCTTGTAACCATGTTGATTCCCAGTTTTGCACTTGCTTTGATCAGAGCCATCAGGTGATCGATGGAAGCCTGACGTTTCTCCAGATCCGGGTCAAGTGTATTCGGATAAAAAGCGAGAGAAGAAATCTCTACCTTCTTTTCTGCTGCATAATCCAGAATGTGTTTTGCGTACTCGTCATCCTCCAGTACGCGCTCTGCATCAATGTGGCTGACACCTGCATAACGACGCTCTGCTTTTCCCTGCGGCCAGCATGCAACTTCCACACACTCAAAGCCAAGGTCTGATGCGATATCCATCATTTCTTCGTAATTGCTCTGATCTAAAATGGCACTTACAAATCCTAATTTCATTGCATTTTCTCCTCTTCTATCTGATTATTTTATTTTTATACACGTTGTGGAAGTATTGAATCGCCCAACACTCCCACAACCATTTTTACCTTATTTTGTTTTATTTGTTCAAGATTACTTCTTTTCCTGTACGTGCGGATTCATAGATAGCATCCAGAATCTGTGTTACAACGAATGCCTGCTCCGGTTTTACAACTGGCTCTGTATCGTTGAGGATGCAGTTTAACCACTGCTCGCACTCGATATCTTTCGGCTCGGAAGATCCGCCCTCGAAGAATGCGATTGTGCCGCCCTCAGACAGTTTCTGCTCAACCAGCTGTCCGTGGTATGTGCCGTTTACGATCAGGTCGTACTCACGGCCGTTGCTTGCGCCGCCGCCGGACATAGCTCCAACGATCTCAGCACCTGCTTTTGTACCACAGAGTGTGCAGGCTGCTTCTCTGGAATCTTTCATATTGATTGCCCAGGAAGACTCAAGGAAGATCGTTGCACCGTTCTCGAATTTGATAAATCCGAATGCGGAATCTTCTACTTCGTATGTCTCAGGATCCCATGCACCGAACATGTTGCCCTGTGTAGCAAGCCCAGAATGACCAAGTTTCTCAAATACAGAACCCATAACGGATACTGGTTTGTAGTTGTCCATGCACCATAATGTGATGTCTAATGCATGTGTTCCGATATCGATCAGAGGACCGCCGCCCTGTTTGGATTTATCTGGGAATACGCCCCATGTCGGAACGGCTCTTCTACGGATCGCATGAGCTTTTGCGAAATAGATATCACCGAACTCACCAGCTTCGCATGCTTTGTGTAATGTCTGTGTATCTACACGGAAACGGTTCTGATATCCGATGGTAAATTTCTTGCCGGATTTTTTCCATGCATCCATCATTTTCTGAGCGGACTCTGTATTGTGTGCCATAGGTTTCTCACACATTACATGTTTGCCAGCTGCAAATGCGTCGCATGTGATCGGGCAGTGAGCTACGTTTGGTGTCAGTACATGTACAACGTCAATCTCAGGATCTGCTAATAACTCCTTGTAATCTTCGTATACTTTTGCGCCTTCTACACCATACTCAGCAGCTGCTTTCTCAGCTCTGTCTACTAAGATATCGCAGAAAGCTACCATATCAGCTTTGTCTGCCTGATTTTTCAGTGCCGGTAAATGTTTCTGATTTGCGATACCACCACAACCGATGATACCTACCTGCAATTTTCCGTTTTTCATCGTTTATTTTCCTCCATTTTCAACTGCTGTCTCTGCAGCATTCTCTTTCTGATTATGAGCACCTTCCTGACCTACATAAGCCATTCTCTTAGCCAGCTGGCTTGTCAGGCAGACTGCTCCGAGCAGTACAAGACCACGAACCAACTGAGTGACACCTGCATTCAGTCCACACAGAACCAGACCATTCTCTAACATAATAATGGTTGGAGCACCAAATAATAATTTGTATACTTTGGAACCTTCACCACCCTGTACCGGGATACCTGCGATGAACAGAGCCATCATAACTTTCATCTCGAAACCAGATCCCATAGTATTGTTTGTTCCACCAAGTCTTACTACCGTAAAAATACCTGCAACGGCTGCCAGAAGACCGGACATTACGAATGCCATTATTTTTATCCTGTCAACGTTTACGCCGGCATACTTCATGGCAACTTCGTTCTCACCGATACCTCTTACATAATTACCAAATCTGGTAAATCTCCAGATGTAGATAATTACAAGTACGATAGCTACGAGAATGATACCTTTTACTGCCGGCTTGTCCAGTATATACAGATTATCCGGCAGATAATATGCTTTATTACTTAATACCAGGTTAACGATCGCACGCCATGCCATCATCAAAGCAAGGGATGCCATAAAGGAATTTACTTTTCTCTTTGCATTTACATATCCCAGCAACAGACCGGAACCGATACCGATCAGGATGGAGATGATGATAAATACGAAAGAGTTGCCGGATGCCTGTGCACCCATTAATCCAAAACATCCTGCCAGTGCTACAACTACACCGGTACTGATATCAGTACCACCCATAGCTGCTACGAACAGCATTCCGAGACCTGCAAGGATGGTTGCTACGGACTGGTTAAAGATATTTAAGATGTTTCTAGAATTCAACAGTGTACCGCCGGTAGCGACACTGAAAATGACAAGGATCAGTACAAAAATGATGATCGGAAGCCATGTGTTAATATCAAAACGCATTTTTTTAGTTTTCATTACAGCATTACCTCCATCATTTTTTCTTCAGTAAAATCACCATTTCTTGAAAGCATTGCAGCAAATTTGTGATCTTTCATAACCATGATACGATCTGACATACCCATTGCTTCCTGAAGTTCGTCAGAGATCATAATAATGGCTTTTCCTTCCGCTTTTGCTTTCTTCAAAACACTGTAGATATATGCTTTTACACCGATATCTACACCACGGGTCGGACAGTCCAGAATAATGTAATCCAGATCTTTGACCAGCCAGCGGCTCAAGTTTACCTTCTGTTTATTACCACCGCTTAGACGGCGGACAATGTGATTCAGACCGGAAGATTTAATTTCAAAAGCCCGGGATGCCTTCTCAGCCAGTGCTTTTGTCTTCTTCGGGCTTAAGAATCCCATCGGACCGGACAATTCAACCAGAGACGGAATGATCAGGTTTGCACCAATTCCCGCATCCAGCATCAGTCCATTTGCATCACGGTCTTTGGAAAGGTAAGCACCTTTTGTTTTTACCAGATCGCCTGGATGTTTTAATTCTGTTCCGCTTGTTTTTACACGCACAGCACCTTCGTGATGTTCCAGTCCATAAATTGCACTTCCAAGTTCATGGATACCAGCATCGGAAAGTCCACAGACACCAAGGATCTCTCCTTTATGTACATCAAAAGATATATGTTCACATTTTCCTTCAATGGTCAAATCTCTTACTTCCAGAACGACTTCGTTATCATACTGTTCTTCCTGATCGTCACGGTAGTAATCACCAGAAACCTCTCGGCCGATCATCTGACGTTTCAGTTCATCCATCGTAAAATCTTTTGCTCCCTTGCACTCTACGATGACACCATCACGAAGTACTGCGATCTGGTCACAGATCTCAAACATTTCCTCCAGGTCATGGGTAACCATCAGAATGGTTCTGCCCTGGGATTTAAACTGCTCAATAAATTTGTACAGTACCTGACGGTTATCCTGGGATAACGCCTGTGAAATCTCATCCAGTACCAGGAAGTCCGGATCTGTGATCAGGGCTCTGGCCAGCTCCATGATCTTTCTCTGTTCAATAGAAAGGGTACCAGCCGGTACATTCAGTGGAACTTTTGGAAGATGCCATTTTTCAAATACTGCATCAGCATCACGGTGCATTGCTGCCAGATCAACCGCAATACCTTTTTTATATTTATCCATCTTGCCGAGGAACATATTTACGATACCCGGCAGATTTCCTACCACTCCAAGTTCCTGTACAACCATGGCGATGCCATGCGCTGCGGCATCACTCGGAGAGTGTGGATCATATTCTTCACCATTTTTATAAAACTTACCTGAATCTTTACTCTGCATTCCACATACCATGGAAGCCAGTGTGGATTTGCCTGAACCATTCTCACCTGCAAGGCCAAGAAGAATGCCTTTCTCCAGAACCAGGTTAATATCTTTGTTTGCCAGGGTCGGTCCAAAGCTTTTGCTGACACCTTCGATACGTAACATCTCTTCTGCCATTACTTCATAACCCCCTTATATCCCAAAGATGAGAGGATACCACATACAAGCACTACCATACCAAGACAGATATCCTGGCCTGTACCTGATGGCACACCTACCAAAGTCAATACATTAAACAATCCGGCTACGATAAATGCTCCGACCACACATCCGACTGCATCGTTAAAGATACGTGAGAAAGAACCTGCGATCAGGATAACAGCCAGTGATTTAAAGATACCACTCAAGGATCCCATACCTGCGGATGTTGTAAAACGTCCGGTATAAGAAAGCTGTGTGATGACTCCGATGGAGATGATCACAGCTCCTACTGCTGCAGAAAGCATAATTGTTTTCACTCTGTTGATACCCATCGCCTCTGCAACTTCTCCGCCGCCACCAATAGCGCGAAGGTTAAAACCAAGTTTTGTACGATTAAAAATAAACCATGCAACTGCAAATACCGCAATTGCGATAATAAAGATCGTCGGGAATTTTCCCAGTGCCTGACAGTGTTTCAGATATACAACTGCCGCGCCGGCTGTCTTTGCGCGATTTCCAACATAAATGGTTGCGATTGCCTCAAATACCAATGCAGCACCAAGTCCTGCTACCCAGGATGGGATTCCTAAGAATACGGAACAGGATGCACTCAGTAACTCACATACAATCATGGCCACAACAGCTCCGATAATCAGTCCTGCATACCCAAGTCCGAAATCCTCCACCAGTACTGCTGCCACGTTTCCTGCCAGGATTGCCTGTGCGCCTATAGATAAATCGATCATACCGCCCGTAAAAATAAACATCATTCCCAGTGCAAGGATCATTGGATAGGTAACCTGTGTCAGAAGTGTACGCAGGTTATTCGGAGCAAGCAATCTGCCACCTGTAAGAAAGTGGCAGATTACAAATGCTACGACAACAATCGCAATGACCAGTATCTGGGTTTGCAGACGTTTCTTTTTCGGATCGACACTTAAGTTTTTCATACTGGATTTTGACATAAATGCCTACTCCTTTCTGCAAACAGATTATTTAGCAGCGGCTGCTGCTCTCTCGTCTAATGAGTAATCACTGATTACTTTCATAAATGCGTCATAGTTGAAATCCGAGTTGTATTTTCCGTCCATAGCCTGGATCTCAGCTGCGGAATAGCATGGATTGTCAATAAATGTTTTCTTAAATGTGTCATATGTATCTGGTGTGATCTGGAATGGCATGATGTCATCTACAAATACCATGTTGCCATCAGCATCTTTTAATGGGGTTCCATCCAGGTAGTTCATCAAAGCTACCGTAGCCATTGTACCGGAAATCCAGTAGTCACCATTTACAAATTCAACTGCATTACTGTCATCGCACAGATACTCAAGTACTGCGGAATCAAGTCCGGATGTAAGAACTTTTGTATCCAGTCCCTGATTTTTAATTGCATCCGCTGCACCGATACCATAATCAGAACCTGTACCATATACGAAATCAACGTCCGGATAAGCTACTAAAGCGTTCTCTGTGTATGGCTGAATGTTATCCTGGGAGTCTGTATAAACAGTCTGCTCAATTTTACCGCCACCTTTTTCAAACTCTTCTGTAAAAGCTTCAATACGCGGTGTATCTGTCGGATCACCCTGTGCACCTGTGGAGATGATACACGTTTTATATCCCTGCTCTAATGCGTAATCAGCGATCAGTGTACCGTACTCAGCGTTTGCCGGTCCAACAGCGCCAGCAAAATACTCGCTTTCCTGTAATGTCTTGATAATATCCGGATCAGACGGAACTTTATCAGAAAATACGTATGGAACCTTTGCTTTCTCACACATATCAATAACCGTCTTATACAGGTTATCAGCCGGAAGCCAGATTACCAATCCGTCACATCCTGCCGAAATCATGTTCTCAACGTCCTGTACGATCTTATCTACCTGGAAATCATCAGATGTAGACTGTGATTCACTTCCGAAGCACTGTACTACGTAGTCCTGATTGTTTGCCAGAGTTGTTAATGCATAAGAACCTGGTCCGTAATAGTTATAGCCAATTTTGTAAGTTTTGTCCGGAGTAAAGCCAGTATCTTCAACTTTTGTTTCCCCTACAGCTGTTGCATCGCTTTTCTCTCCTGCTGCGCTTCCATCATTGGAATCGTTGCTTGCTGTGTTGCCGCATCCTGCAAGCATTGCACCTGACATTGCTGCTACTAAGCCTGCGCTTACTAATCTTTTCCACATCTTCATTGTGAAATACCTCCTTTTTCTTTCGAGTTGGTTTCTTCCCCTCTCGGTACTTGTATTCTATCAAACCCATTATTGTCCGACTATTTGAAAATTGTTTATTTTTTCCATTTTTCCCACACAAACTTGCCACATTTTGTTCACATTTTCATTTTGTTTCTGAAACAAGCAATATTTTATATATTTTTCTTGTTCTTTTACTGTTTTTTTCATTTATCTATTCCATTTTTGTTGTATTTCTGCTATGTTTTGTTCATGAAACAAACAAATAACTATTAAATTTTATCCTACAGAACTAGTTGTTTCTTATCTTGTTTCATAATTACAGGCAAGAAGGATGTAATTTATTATGAATGGCAAAGTTACTATTTATGATATTGCGAAAACAGCAGGGGTTTCCCCGGCGACTGTTTCCCGCATGATTCATCAGCCAGGGGTTGTTACCAAGAAAACCAGGGATAAGATATTGAAGGCTTTCGAATTCCATGAAATCTCCCCGGAGGATCTTGGCACAAAAAAAAGAAGCTCTGCTGCTTCTTCTATAAAAAAGGCATCTCAGGAATCTACGATATTAGTATGTATCCCGACCTGGAATAATCCGTTCTATGACGATATTCTGGGAGGCATCAAGGATTTTCTGAGCCATGCTCACTGCCATATGGTTGTAACACTGGAAATTCCGGAGCGCAGCACCATTTCTTCTTTTTTAAATTACTGTGCAAGCCTTCAGATTTCCGGCATCATTGTCATGTACGCATTATCCGAGGATGTCCTGCGTCAGCTGAATGCAGCGTATCCCGTTGTGCAGTGCAGTGAGTACAATCCGTTTTTGAAAAATATACCTTATGTTTCGATAGATGATTATTCCATTACCAAGATAGCCATCGCACATCTGATCAACGAAGGATGTAAAAAAATCGCATTCTTCTCCTCCTCATATGATTATCGTCATGTGCAGAGCCGCTATCGGGCCTATCGTTCGATGCTCACCGGTAATGGGCTGGCTGTCCGGCCGGAATATGTCGTACAGGTTGCGGATTTTTCCTACAACCGCATTCTGGCCGCTGCAAATCATTTTTTCCAGCTGGCAGATCCGCCTGATGCGATTTTCGCTACCTCAGACAAACATGCCCACGCTGTGATCAAAGCCGGACAGGCACTGGGATTTCGGATTCCGGAGGACATCAAAGTATTTGGTTTTGACAATACCATGTACGCGTCCCTCTCCACTCCGACCATCTCCACCATCAGCCAGCCACGGCGTGAACTTGGAATGCAGAGCGCGAAGCTTCTGCTCTCGCTGATCCGCAATCCATATGAGCAGGTCAAACCGATCCTGCTGCCAACCAAGTTAGTAATACAGGAATCTACCTGATTTCTGTATTCTATATAAATTAAACTCCTCATGAAAACGAAAGACCCGAGAAACATGTTCTCCGGTCTTTCGTTTTGTCTTATAAGCTTTTTTACTCCTCCATATATCGAAACGCATGGATCAGCTGAATCTCCTGTGCTTCCAGTTTTACAGAAAAACGCAGTACCTGATCGGTCACCACCTGCTCTGCGATGGTAATATGCGGTCGGGACATATGATCGATATATTCCACATCCGCCTGGGTCAGGAAAGCCACTTTGCCCATTCGTATCCACTCATCCTGCACACCGCCATACTGGGAATTCACTACCCTCGTTTTGATATGGTATTTTCCATTTTTTACACCAGTGATGGTAATATTCAGAATCAGCTGCGTCTGGTTTTCATAAAAATGCGGAATACTCTCAATCCTTACATCCATCTCCTTCTGTACATAATACTGAATATCCAGCGGTTTATAATTGTGGCAGGCAATAACAAAACTTCCATACTCATTTTTTGTAATCATGGTATGCTCCGTCTTTTTCAGCAGATAATCCTCCAGACGGTTCATCATCAGGAAAGCCCAGTACGCCGGTTTGCAGATTCCCTGATGGGTGATCAGACCACAACGGCCATTCAGCAGCATCGGTGCATCATCATCTTCCGCAAACTGATCCGTTCCGAACCAGTATCCCATCATGCCAAGTTCCTCATACATCTCCATGATCTCTTTCATGACATAGGCACCCTTGAACCGGCTGTCATTCATTACATTAGAATTGATCACGGTGAAGTTCCACTCACTGCAGAGCAACGGCATCATCATTCCGTATTGAAGCAGGATACGCTTCCGGCTTTCTACATAACTGCCGATCTGGAAATCCTTAATATTCTCCGCTTCCACTGTTTCTCCATCTGCAATGTGATGCATTCTCTCACGATTCTCATTTTCTGACATATGAACTCCCTGCTCATTATACATCACTTCCCGCAAAAGCGGTGCATAGCAGTAAATAGACATGAAATCCGGTTGTATACTTCGCGTGCTCCACACCTGCACAAAATGTTCAAAGGAAATAATTCCATAAGAGCGGTCATAAGCACCACCCACATGTGCCCAAGGAATCAGCTCTTTGATTGCCTGATAAGCCTGTTCAAAATATTCGATATAAGTAGCCGGTTCGCCCTCCGGAAACCATCGGGGATCGCACCACAGTTCAAAATACCAGGTCGACAGTTCTTGACTGCTGTAACGGTTGATCAGATGTTTCATCAGCCTCCGGATAAATGCGCCGTATTCTTCTGCTTCGTCAAACAAAATATCACGCTCTTCGTGAAAAATATAATCTTCATAATTCCGCAGTAAAATAAATGGCTTAAATCCAAGCTCCATATAAGGTTTGATATGATTCTGTGTTAGGAAATCCAGGCAGGTGTCAAGACGGCTGAAATTGTAACGCCGTTCCTTATTTCCGGCATTGATATGCATACGTTTTTCATACAAATCCCAGATGCGGACATATTCAAATTTCAATGTTCTGCACAGAAAAAGGGTATGGTCCTGAATCTCTTTTTGCAAAAGCAAATAAATTCCACCGATATTGATCATCTTATTCCAGTTTTTTTCCAGAATAGAATATTCCGACGCATCCGCCTGTATCTGCTCCACTCCATCAAATTCCCTTCCCGGAATATGGTTGTTTTTTTCAAAATAATCCAACAGCTGAAATTCTGCCAGTGCCCGGTTTTCCTTCTCCGTGTTTTCCTGCTTCTGCTCTGTCAGTTTCAATTCCGCACGATACTGCTTCGGGCTCATCTGATATTTTTCATGAAAGGCCTTGTTAAAAGACGTCAGATTTGGAAAACCGCAGTCCATAGCAATCCTGGTCAGGGAATTGTCCGTCTGCTCCAGTTTTTTCGTTGCCTCTTCCAGACGCACATCCGACAGATACTTAGCAAAATTAATACCAAGCTTTTTCTTGAAAAAACGAGAAATATACGGAGGCGACAGAAAAAAGTGATCCGCCAGATCTTCCAGTTTCAGCACCGACTGATAATTCATTCGAATATAGCGGGTCATTTCCTGAATCAGAGACTCATCTTCCGCACCTTCCAGATTTTCTGCTGTCTGACCGCGTACAATGGAAAATGCGGAAATCAAAAGTTCCGCGATTTCATAATACAAACTGTTCAATTTGAGCAAAATTCTGCCATTGTCGCTTTTTTTGCCATAATAATACGTGATGCATTTTTCCAGCAGATTGCGCAGAACCGTATGGCGCTCCGAAGCTTCCTCCACAGAGTTGCCAAGGAACTCCAGTTTGCTGATATCATAATAGTCCGAAAGAATCCGGACATTCGCCCGGAAACGCATCACCAGCGTATTTTTATCCATTTTAACCGCATACAACTGAAACGGATTTAAAATGAGGAAGTCTTTTTCTCCAAGTACCAGTGTGCTTCCCGCCATCTGCACAGATGCATTTCCATTCAGTACAAACAGGATCTGAAGATCCGCATCCGACACTTCTCCCTCTGCCAGAGTCAATACATCAAAATCCATAAGCTGCTTTTCATCCATTGTCATTACCTCCCCAGGGGTTTTCTCTTCTGCCTCGCAGCTAAATATTTTTTATAGATATTTCTTTTTTGTATCCAAAATAGCGGCTTTCATTACCCGATATTCCTCTTCCATGGAAAGGTATTTCGGGATAGCTTCTCCGATGCGCTCCAGATCCAGATTGATCTTCTCGCTGATCTTCGCATCACTTTTCTTTCCCAGTCCCCACAGCATAGATGTATAATTCACATCTTTGGAACAGGAAAAAATGTAAAGTCCTGCCAGCTGACACATTTCCTGATAAATCAGTTCTTCCGGAAACTCTGATCCCTCATGCAGCTGTAATTTTTCCAGACATCTTTTCACTGCTTTTTTATTTTTCCGTTCGGAAAACATGGTATCCAGATTTTCTGCTGTGATACGCAGTTCGAGAAAATGTCCCAGAAACTGATCCGCATAAGCTCCCTTTTTATCCTGTTTATAACGAAGTGCAAATAATTTTTCCAGAAGTTCCAGTGTCTCGTCCACTTTCTGCGCTCTTCTGGCTTCCAGAATGGCTTTTCTGGCTTCCGGCTTAAATTCTGCAAAATAGTTTGCCGGCCACTCCCCCTGATTTACTTTTTCCTTCGGCACTAACGGTGTCCGTTCTTCCTGAAATAACATATGTGCTTTATTCTCCTACTTTTCCGATTTTCTCTGTTCATTCAGAATCTTTTTATTGCCTAATACCCACATGCATGTCTGATTCATATAGAATAATCTTCACGACCTATTCTATGTGATAAATGCAAGATAGTTCTATTATAACTTTATCACGATGAAAAGTACAAGTCCTTCTTGTCATTCGGTTTTCAATACTATATAATATCCTATAAATGTCACGACATATAGCGGCATATATTTACAGGTTTATATTTTTATAACACATAGGATTACACATTCACAGGGTTTATAGTATATATTTCATAGGTTTACAAATTTGGAGGCGGTAACCATGACCATCAACACCAACGATTTACTCAACAGCATACTGGAAAGTCTGTCCCGCATCGACCACGTCAAACTGGAATCTCTGCCGGACATCAACCTGTACATGGATCAGGTTATGACTTTCATGGAACGGGAACTGTATCCGACCAAGCGTCACGAGGAAGATCCGATTCTGACCAAAACAATGATCAACAATTATGTCAAAAACAATCTGCTTCCTCCGCCGGAAAAGAAAAAATATTCCAAAGAACACATTCTGACTCTGGTATTTATCTACTATTTCAAGAGCGTTTTGAGTATCAGCGACATTCAAAGCGTCTTAAATCCATTGACAGATGAATACTTTGGAAAAAAGTCTTCACCTACACTGGAAGAGATCTATGACGGCATCTTTCGTTTAGAAGCGCACCAGGTGAAGCGTTTGAAAGAAATCATTCAGGAAGAATACATCATCAGTGAGTCCGCTTTTTCCGAACTGGAAAATTTAAATGAGGATGAAACCGATTTCCTACAAAAATTTACATTTATCTGCCTGTTGAATTTTGATGTTTATACAAAAAAACTGCTGATTGAAAAGATTATTGATTCCATGAAAAAAACTCAGCCGTCCAAAAACGGCAAGGCAAATAAAAAGAAACGGTCTTAAGTCTCCCTGCGATCAGGGATTCTTTTGCCGTTTCTTTTTTGCATTTCTTTCTATCACTTTTACTCTTCTTCTTTGCCCTGCATTCTGGCAAATACCATATCATATCCGTCATTTCCGTAATTCAGGGAACGGTTGACACGGCTGATGGTTGCAGTAGATGCCCCGGTCTTCTCTGCGATATCCAGATAGGTCTTCTGCTGACGCAGCATATGTGCTACTTCAAATCGCTGTGACAGTGAAAGGATTTCATTAATGGTGCACACATCCTCAAAAAAAGTATAGCATTCTTCTTTATCTTTCAGGCACAGAATTGCCTCAAACAAATGATCCACAGCTTCGGTTCTGATTTTTTTGCTCATTTTATATACTCCTTCTGTTCTAATAAAAACCCATAGTTTTGTAATACATTTCTGTAACTGTTCCGAATTCACTCCTGCCTCGGCGACAATTTCTTCATGCAAAATTTTAACATACTAAAGTTTTAAAGTAAAGAGATATTTTATATGAGCTCTTCCGGCGTATCCATACGCACCATTGCCACATCTTCTTCTGTCATTTCCCTCTGCAGCGTCTTGATATACTGCTGCGGACTGATGCCTTCCTGCTGCCGAAATACCCTGCTGAAATACAACGCATCGGAAAATCCACAACTGTAGGCAATCTCCTTTACCGTCCGGCTGTTTCCATACTGCTGAAACAGCGACTTTGCCTGACTGATCCGCAACGAATTAAAATAATTCACCGGTGACTGCCCCGTCATCTCTTTGAAGATTTTCCGGAAATATCCCATGGAATATCCACTGGACTGAATAGCTTTCGACAATTCAAACTCCGCGTTGGACACATTTTCGTTCATAAGTTCCACCACGCCCTCCAGGCGAATGTCCTTCTTTTTGCTCTGATTATAATAAGAAACCAGCACCTGATACAGCAGATCTCCAAGCACACTTGTGATGGAGGCCTCTGTCTCCCCCTTCTGATTCGTCTCGTCATACTGAAACTGTTCCACCAGATCAAAGATCCGGGAAATCGTCTGTTTGTCATCATCCTCGAACTGCTTGACACCGCTGCGGCCGATGTTTCGGAAATTTTTCAGGAACACAGACCGGTCAATAAAACCGTCGTTTGATTTTTTCTGGTGCGGCGTGTAGGGTGGAATCACCAAAATCGTTCCCGGATGAAACTCAAATTCCTTTCCTTCCGCCAGAAATACGCCATTTCCGTGTGTATTTAACAAAATCTCCCAGTAACCGTGCTTGTGCTCCGGAAAGCTGTAATGTAACTTTTTCGATCTGCCAATCTCTATGATCTCCATACACGTTTTTCCCCCTATTTTTTAACTGTAAAAATCCATACAGATTCCCTATATTTCTTTTTGTGTTCATTCCCTTTTTTCTCTTTTTCTTTGTTAATTAATGTACAAAGTGCCTTTTTCCCTCTCCATAATAGCAAAAATAATGCGTTTTGTCCATATCGTTAACTGCTATTGTCTATCGTTTCCCGCCCTCTTTTTTCGTATAATGAACTTAACAAAATAAGAGAAAACTCGAAAGAAAGGATGAATTTTATTATGGGTATCAAATCAAGTGTAAGCTTATACAGTTTACAGTATCAGTATTTACGCGGTAACATGGATCTTGACCAGATCGTTGGCTACGTTATGAGCCTTGGTGCTGACGGTATCGAGCTTCTTCCGGATCAGATGCTGAAAGGCACTCCGAATCCTACTGAGGAGACATACGCAGCATGGGATAAGATCATTGAAAAACATCATCCGGGACTTGCCTGTGACGATATTTTCCTGAATACAAACTTATATGCAAACCGTACATTAACAAAACGCGAGTGTGTGGACCTGATCAAACAGGAGATTGTTATGGCACACCGCCTGGGATTCAAAGTAATCCGTCTCGTTTCCATGGTTCCTGCATGGATCCTTGAGCCGTGTCTGGAGACAGCTGCAAAATACGATGTTTCCCTCTGTATCGAAATCCACGGCGGACTTGGTTTCGGTGTTCCGAAAACAGAAGAATTCCTTGAGGAAATGATCCGTCTGGACTCCCCGTACATCGGTATCGTTCCGGATACAAGTATTTTCTGCCGCAAACCGCCAAGAGTTGTTGATGAGTACTGCATGGACGTATACGGTACAAACCCGGATCTGATAAAATATGTTAATGATGTATTTGCAAGTGGAAAAGATACATTCCATATCAGACTGAACAATAACGGACAAAATCCGGAAATGGACAAATATATCAAAGATCCTGCAAAAGATATGTTCTATGCTTCCAATGCTGATGGTTACGAAAACGTTCCGTTAAGCGTTATGGATCCGTTTGCAAAATATATCCAGCACTTCCACTTCAAACTGTATGAAATGACAGATGAGGGTGTTGAGTACTCCATGGATTATGAAGAAGTCATCAAATATCTGCATGAGCATAACTACAACGGCTATGTTTCCACAGAGTATGAAGGAAACCGCTGGGTAAAACCGGATCACTATATTCCGGACAAAGAGCAGGTTGCAGCTCATCAGAAACTGATTCAGAATCTTATCAAGAAATACGAAGGTTAGGAGGAATTCGGACATGTTTGATAATAATGTATTTATACCAGGAACCTGTCACAATGTAGAAGAAGATGGAAAAATCATCGGTTATGAAATGGATACACACATTACATATTACCGAGGCATTCCGCTTTCCATGATCAACTTCCTCGCTGTTGAAGTAGACGGTGTGAAAGTACCGGCTGAAAATATTCGTTTCACACCGGATCATATTGACTGGTTCTCTCTGGACGAGATGAAAACAGTCGGAACCATTAAATGGGAGTACGGCGCACCGGGAACAGTACGTGTTCTGCAGGATGGCGGACTTTCTAAAGGTTCTCATGAAGTGCATCTGACGGTTTGCACCAGAACGGCTTATATTCCGGTGCCACTGGAAGGAAATATGACCAGAACGGTGGTTATCGAGTAATTCTCGTTTCGGGTAAATCAGGAACAAACTGAAACCAACTCCAACAAAGACATGAAAAATTTTCTGTGTCCACTGCGTCGCTTATCTCCGACCGCTCCCGCGAACTCGCCCGCAAAACCGGCGTGCTCAAACACACTCCGGCGGTCGGGCTAGACGCAGCAGACACGACGAAAATTTTACAACTGTCCTTTCGTTGGAGTTGGTTTCAGTTTTGTTCCATTTATACCGCGGCATATAGAAGCTATCATTTTTAACTTAAATGGAAAAATCGGAAAAATTTATCTCGGCGAACGATTCAGAGAACGACTGAGTTTCACAAGGTTTTGCGCGAGTGGGAGACGACCAGCTTTTATCAGAGTCGAGAACGAGCGCGATGAAACCGCCGTGAAACGAAGGTAGTGAACGTCTAGTGAGCGAGATAAATTTTTCCGATTTTTCTTTTATTTTCTAACCGATAGTCGATGCCCTAAACAAGAATCACAGTTTTATCGTCCGATCCTCCTGGCTGGACTGAAAACTTGCCAGTACTGCCCGTAGCGCATTAACCGACCGATCATTTGCCGCATTGGTCCATTCCCCGGTTTCCAATTCACGGATAAATTCACGGATTACACCGGATTCACGCTGATTCAGATTTGTCATCATCATATCCAGATCATAATAAATCTTGTCCCCGCGGTCTGTACTGATTTGAATCGTATGCTCGCTGTTATCATAAATACGCATCAGACCTTTAGTACCAAAAATAACTGTCGAATTATCCTCCTCGCCATAATCTGTCCAGCTGACTGTCATCGTACCAAACACACCACTCTCCATTTTGAAAATACAGATGGCATTATCCTCCAGTTCGATCATATTGCCGTCCGCATCTCTTTTATCCAGCGTCATAACCTTTGCTGTCACTTCCGTGATATTATCGTCCAGCAGATACTGGATCAGATCTGTTTTGTGAATACCAAGATCTGCCATCGCTCCCATAGAAGCAATTTTTTTATCAAAAAACCAGATCGGTCCGGACATTTTCTCTGTATCGTCGGTGACCAGCCATTTCTCCGGTCCACCATGGCAGAACGTCGTCTTAAAGGTCAGCGGCTTTCCGATCAGCCCCTGTTCGATCAGCTCTTTTGCACGGATATGTCCCGTATTAAAACGCTGATTCTGACCGATCATCAGAAAACAATTGTGTTCTTTCGCCGTCTGCAGCATCTGCTCGCATTCTTCAATAGAAGTAGCCATCGGCTTCTCACACAACACATGTTTTCCCGCTTGCATCGCACGAATACTCACCTCTGCATGCTTGTTATTTGCCACGCAGACACTGACCGCATCAATGGATTCATCCGCCAGCATTTCGTCGATGGATTCATACACTTTTCCACCATATCTGTCCGCTAACGCTTGCGCCCGCGGCATTTTTGCATCGTAATAACCTGCAATCTCTACTTTTTTATTGGAAGCGTACTCCGGCACATGCCGCCGCTGCGCAATTCTTCCACATCCAATTACTCCTACTCTGACCATAATCGTTTTCTCCTCTCCAACTCTGTTGCAATCTGTCTTATTGCCGATATCCTATGAAAACGGAAAGTTTCCATAAATTGAAATAGTATCTATAAACATCCCCATGAATTTTCTATCTCTATTTTACAATCACTATTTTATGTACTAATAGCACAATTGCATCAAAACTATGGACAAAACGCATATTCCCCCCTGTTTCTTTTCATTGAACAAATGTTGAAAATTCATATTCTATTTTTGCTATTTTTTCGACAGGAAAATCTTTTCAAAACAGCTCTTTTTCTGTATGATGAATGTATCAAATATATCTGCATAATTCAGCGGTTCAAGTAATGTTCAATCCGCGTCTTGTCAGGGACAAACACGATATAAAATCTGGAGGTAAACAACTATGACAAACAAAGAACTTGTATTGAAATTTTACGATGAAGTTTTTAACAACTGGGATATTTCAAATCTTGATGACTACATGAAAGATGATTATATCCAGCACAATCCGACTGCACCGGACGGAAAAGAAGGTTTTGTTGAATTCACAAAATTTTTCTTTGGTCTGAAACCGCATATGGATATTATTCACATTGGTGAAGACGGCGATCTGGTATATGTATTCTTCAAATGCACACTGGAAAATGGTGCGATCAATAAAGTATGTGATATCTATCGTATGGAAGATGGAAAACTGGCAGAGCACTGGGATGTGGTAGAGCATAACGTGCAGGATATCGTGCCGGTTCACAATAATGGACTTTTCTAGTGGCTGAAACTTTTGGTTAATGAAGCGTCCCCAATTTATTTTGTCTTGTCAGCTAACAATCGCTTTCCAAGAAAAAATAAATCGGGGACGCATTTACGTTATTATAATCATAAAATTTTACGCCACGGCGACACAATATGACACGCGTACATCTAATGTATACTCCACTTAACTCTATGCTATACGCGCAAATTTACATTATGAAAAAAGCCTTAGAACATTCATATTCCAAATACGAACCATCACATGTAGCTATATATTTGTGTGACACACGGCATCACTGGGTATAAAGCTATCGATCCAATACTGAAACGGAAAAATCGGAGAAATTTATCTCGGCGAGTGATTAATCGAACGACCGAGTTTTGCGAGTTTTGCGCGAGTGGAAGACGACCAGCTTTTATCGGAGTCGAGAACGAGCGCGATAAACCGAAGCAAAACGAGGGTAGTGAACGTCTAGCGAACGAGATAAATTTCTCCGATTTTTCCTTCATTTAGCAACCGATAGCCACTATACTTAAGTCAGCCCCATGAGACGCTGCACAAGTTTTACCGCATCGGCCGCATCCTTGGAATACCCATCGGCACCAATTTCATCCGCAAAACTCTGCGTAATTACAGCCCCACCGATAATAACCTTCGTATCCATCTCTTTTTCTTTGACAAGCTCCACCACGTCTTTCATACGCATCATAGTGGTTGTCATCAGAGCAGACAACGCAATAATATCAGCATCTTCCTTAATGGCTGTATCTACGATATCCTCCTTCGGAACATCTTTTCCCAGATCAATGACACGGAAACCATAGTTTTTCAGCATCAGTGTCACCAGATTTTTTCCGATATCATGAATATCTCCCTCTACGGTAGCAATCACGATGGTCACCTTCGGGCCCTCATCATCTCCACCGGAAAGCAGCGGCTCCAGATACTCAATGGCGGTCTTCATCGTCTCCGCACTGGAGATCAGCTGCGGCAGGAAGTAAATCTTTTTCTCAAATAAAGCACCAACTTCATTGATCGCCGGAATCAATTCATCATTGATGATCGTGCCCGGCTCTTTGCCCTCTGCCAGAGCAGCTTTTACTTCATCCAGAATATGCTTCTGGTTGCCTTTCATTACTGCTTTGAAGACTGGTGTTCCGTCTTTGCTTTGCCTGGCTGAACCTCCGTTCTGCGGTGCCTGTCCCTGTCCGGGAGCAGGAATCATAACAGGTTCATTTGCTTTTCGCTCTGCGATCGCAGCCATGCGGTTGATATAGTTCAGATCCGCACCGTCTTTGTTTAAAAGAAGGTCGCTGGCTGCTGCCATACTCATCGTAATGTCACTGGACGGGTTGGCGATCGCCATGGTCAGTCCACTCTGGATTGCCATGGTGACAAAGGCACCATTGACATAACCACGGTTTGGCAGACCGAAGGAAATATTGGATAATCCGGCACTTGTTGCCAGACCAAGTTCTTCTTTACAGTAGCGGATCGTCTCGATGGTTTCAATGGCCGCGCGTTTATTTGCACCTACCGTAGCAACCAGACCATCTACAACAATGTCTTCTTTGTACATGCCAAGTTCTAATGCACGATCCATGATCTTATGAATAATTTCCTTCTTCTCGTCAATATCTTTCGGAAGTCCTTCGTCAGATAACGGAAGCAGAATAAACATTGCTCCGTATTTTTTCGCAATCGGAAGCAGTTTGTCAAATTTTTCTTTTTCCAGTGAGATAGAGTTGATCAGAGCGCGTCCCGGATAATGACGCAGCGCTGCCTCAATGATATCTACGTGACTGGAATCGATACAAAGCGGCAGACTGGTTGTCAGTGTCACTTCCTCAATGGCTTTCAGCATCATTTCTTTTTCATCAATACCGTTCATGCCCATATTGATGTCCAGAATGTGCGCACCCATTTCTTCCTGCTGCTCTGCCATCTCATTGACGATATCCATGCTACCTTCTCTTAAAGATGCCTGCAGTTTCTTTTTACCCGTCGGGTTGATACGCTCTCCAATGACAAGGAACGGACCGTCAATATCAATTTCCTGAATTTTTCGTTCAGAAGCTACCACACGTTTGCGCTCTTTCATGATGGCTGGCGGCGTCAGATCTTTTGTTTTTTCTACCAGAAGAGCGATATGCTCCGGTGTGGTACCACAGCATCCACCAAGGACAGCTGCGCCTGCTTCCACAAGCAGCGGTCCAAAGGATGCAAATTCCTCCGGTCCCATGTTGTATACGGTATCTCCATCCATGATCTCCGGCAGACCTGCATTCGGTTTTGCCAGAAGCGGAACGTTTGCATACACTTTCATTTTGCGGATGATCTCTGCCATCTCCTGCGGACCGGTAGAACAGTTGACACCGACCACATCCGCGCCGATGCTCTGTAATACAACGATGGCTGTCTCTGGATCAGTTCCGTACAATGTTCTTCCATCTTCGTTAAAACTCATGGATGCCATGATCGGCAGGTCACAGGTCTCGCGGATCGCCAAAATCGCTGCTCTCGTCTCTGCCAGACTCATCATAGTCTCAACAACAAACAGATCCACACCTGCTTCGCACAGGATTTTTACTTGCTCTTTGTAAATGTCGATCAGTGTTTCCAGTTTCATGGTTCCCATCGGAGCCAGGCTCTGTCCCGTCATGGTAATATTTCCACAGACCAGACCTTTGTCCCCGGCTGCTTCCCGGCACAGACGAACCAGTGTGGTATTGATCTCTACCATACGGTCTTTCAGTCCGTACTCCGTCAGTTTGATTCTGTTTCCGGAAAAAGTCGGTGCATACAAAATCTGCGTTCCGGCTTCGATATAACGTTTCTGAAGATCCAGAATGACATCCGGATGCTCTGTGATCCATTCCTCCGGGCAGACACCAACCGGCATTCCCGCTTTCATCAGGTTACTTCCGGTTGCTCCGTCCAGATATACAGGACCGTTCTCTATCAGTTTATAAAGTTCTTCTCTTGTCATGTCTTTTCTCCTAACTAACAGGATTTTTCTCCAATATTAAGATTACTTTTCCATTTTGTCAATAATGCGGCAGATTAATTCCACACGGTTAAACGGTGTCATAAAATAAAAACCGTCTGCAACGTCTTTTAACTTATCGATCACTGCCAGTGATATGTCCACAGCAACTGCTTCTGCCTCTGCACGACTCATATCCGGGCGATACTGCTCCACGATTTCATCCGGCACATGAATACCCGGCATTTCATTTTTGATAAACATCGCATTTCGGTAGCTTACCAGCGGCATGATTCCACAAAGGATCTTTGTGTCAAGCTCCCGTTTCATCCGCGCCAGTTTTTCCACTTCCTCATCGGAATAGATTGGCTGTGTCATAAACCATGATACTCCGGCGTCAATCTTTTTCTGCATCCGCTCGATCACTTTATCGGTATTTGCCTGATTCTGATTCAGTGCGCCGCCATAAGAGAAAGAATCCTGTAAAAATACATCCTGATTCAGCTCATTGACATATTCCATGAAACGGATGGAGTTAAAATCAAATACACTCTTTGTATTTCCGCGCTCACCGGATGGCACCGGATCTCCGGTTACGATCATCAGATTTCGGATTCCGTTGATATGCGCACCAAGCAGTGTGGAATGCATACTGATGCGGTTGCGATCACGGCAGGCAATGTGCGGCATGACCGGGATGCCCACCATGGAGCTGACTTTTGCTGCCAGCAGAACGGAATCTGCTCTGGCTCTGGCCAGCGGGGAATCCGCCAGTGTGATAATATCTACATTGCTCTTTTTCAAACGGAAAGCACCTTCCAAAAGTTTCTGCGCATTCTGATCAAACGGTGGATCAAGTTCTACCGCGATGACTTTCTCACCGCACTGTAATTTTTCCATAAACGGATTGTTGCGTGTCTGGGAAACAGCATTTTCGGTGCCTTTTTCTGCCACATGCAGTTTTTCCCATGGCTCATGATCCGCAATTTTTTCACTCAAAATGCAGATATGTGTCGGTGTCGTACCACAGCAGCCACCAAGGATATTTACTCCAAGTTTTGCAATTTTACTCATTTTTTCTGCATAATATCCCGCGCCTTCCGAATAAGCAGAATGACCACGAACAATTTCCTGATAACCACTGTTTGGCAAAACCTGAATAAATTTTTCATCTGACAGATTCTGGGCTTTCAGCAGATCATACATATGTGCGGCACCAATCATGCAGTTACAGCCGTAGCTGTCGATCTCCGGTGTTTTTGCCGCTTCTGTAAACAGACGGTTCATGCTGATTCCACCTGCCGTATAGCCGGTTCTGTTTACCGCAAAGGAAACCATAACAAAGGCTTCCGGGCATTTTTCCTTTATATAACGAGCCGCTTCCTGCACTTCTGTAATATCTGAAAATGTCTCAAAATTGAAAACTTTTGCACCGCAGTCCAGAAAACAGTCAACGATAAACTGATATTCTTCTGTCGGATTGCAGTGATACTCCAAAAATAAGTATTCCGGCATTGGACCGATATTTGCCGCAATAAAATGTTCTCCTGATACACGTTTTACTGCAACTTTCGCATTATTCCATGCGGACTGGATCACGCTGCGAATGTAGGCATCCTGCTCTGCTTTGGTTTCAATACCCTTTCGGATCGCCAGGGAACGGTTTGCCGCAAAGGTATTGCTGCGGATCAGCTGCGCTCCGCTCTCCAGATATTCTTCATGGATCCGCTGGATCAATTCCGGCTCTAACAGATTTGCTTCCTCTGATATCCGGCCGTTTTCGGATTTTTTCTGATCGTAATAAGTACCCATGGCACCATCTGCGATCAGAATATGCTCTTTTAAATACTCTCTTATCATTATGTTTCTCCCAACTTCCATATGTACGCTATCTCAGTCTGAGATTATATCCCTGCTGAGATAAACTTATGATTGCTCACTCCGTAAAATAAAATTCTCTCGACGGAGATAAAAAATGTACTTATATTTACTATGTATTATAACGCATTTTAGCAGGTACAGAAAATGGTTTTTTACGCCGCCTTCTGACCTGCATTGCCGTAAATTTTCTTCTTACTTCTTTTTTCTACCAGTTTTAAAATACCGTTTACGCCGAGTACCATCGCCACGGACAATACGGTTCCCCAGACGTGGCACACAAAGACACAGCCATGCGTCTGAAAACATGCTACATATGCCTGCATGACTTCTCCTCCATTTCCTGATACTTCTATCTTTTCTGTCTGCCAAAACTCAGTAAGCAACCAGTTTACCGATACTTACTCTCTCAATCTTTCCTATATTAGCAAAAAAACACTTATTCTGCAAGCCAATATCCCCGCCTTGCGCATCCTATCTCCCTATATTTAATAGTAAAATGCTAGGATTTTATGTAACCTATACAGTTAAATCCTCACGTTCTTTCTCTCATAGCAAAAAAAAGAAAGTAGCGCCACTTAAAGTAGCTGCTACTTTCTGTCTCATTTTAAAATCAACTGCTTTTAATACTGCAATGCTTTAAAAGCGAGAAATACACTCAGAATGGAATTCAGTAATGTAATGACAAGGAAAATAATTCCAAGCACCATTCCGGCTGTTGCCATGCCGCGCTTTTCACTCTTGCGTCCCTTTACGCCAAGTACAATTGCAATGATCGTTGTGATATATCCTGCAATCGGGAACAGCCAGGTCAGAATTGATACAATTCCAAGTACCAGTGCCGCATTGGCAAATCTGTTTTTGTTTTCCATAACTTATCCTCCTGCTATCTCTATGTAGTTCTGACAGTTTCAGAATACCAGATAAGCCAGAAGAAAAAAGAAACGTACTCTTAAAATTTTCTTATTTTTTCTTTTTCGAAAATCTTGTCTTAAATACGTACCACAGTGCACCTGTGATGCATACAGAAGAATAGCCTCCGCAGACAACACCAACCATCAAAGGACCTGCAAATTCACGGATGGAAGATACACCGAGAATGAACAGTACAAATACCATAATAAACGTCGTCAGGGAAGTATTGATACTTCTTGACAATGTCTGCGTGATACTCTTGTTCACTATCTCTTTCAGGTCAGTCTCTCTTCGTCCATTTTCCAGTGCCATATTCTCACGGATACGATCAAAGATAACAATCGTCGCGTTGACAGAATAACCAACCAGAGTCAGCATGCAGGCAATAAATGTACTGCCCACAGATGTGCGTGACAAAGCATAGAATGCCAGCACAACAAGTACATCGTGTACAAGTGCGATAACCGCACTGCTTGCAAAACGGATATCTTTGAAGCGGAACCAGATATAGATCAGCATACAGATCGTCGCAATGACTACTGCTACGATTGCATCACTCTTCATCTCGCTACTAATCGTAGAACTGATATTTGTGGATGTAATATCACTCTCCTGGACGTTGAAATTCTCTTCCATTGCAGTAGCCAGCTGTTCACGCTCATCCAGATCCAGCGTTCTGGTCTTGATGATAACAGAATTGCTGTCTGCCACTTTCTGTGTCTGTACATTCGCGTCGCCTGTTACTTCTTCTACGTAAGGAACAATCTGATCATCAATCTCTTCAATCGTATAATCTTTATCAAATGCAACCGTGGTAGATGTACCGCCCTTAAACTCCATACTGAAATTCAGAGCCTGTCCGTTACTTGCTTTATTAGCTCCAAGTCCCACAAATCCGGCTACGATCACTGCGAGGGAAATTCCAAAAAATATACCACGTTTTCCAAGGAAGTTGATGCTCCTACGCTCTTTCTTTTCTCCGTAGAATTTTTTATCTTTAAATCCAAGTCCATACAGCGCTTTTACCAGCCATCTTGAGATCACAAGTGCGGTAAACATGGAAAAAATGATACCGATCGCCAAAGTGGCTGCAAAACCTTTTACCGTACCTGAGCCACGCAGGCCAAGTACAGCTGCCGCGATCAATGTCGTGATATTTCCGTCAAAAATTGCGGAAAATGCCTTCTTAAATCCCGTATCAATGGACTGTGCCACTGAATGTCCTGCGGCTATTTCCTCACGGATACGCGCGAAAATAATAACATTCGCATCCACCGCCATACCGATGGACAGGATAATACCAGCGATGCCTGGTAACGTTAGTGTAATATGATACAAATGTAAAATTGCGAGCACGATACCGGTATAGATCAGCAGTGCGATAGATGCTGCCAGTCCCGGAATACGGTATGCGATCAGCATAAAAGCAATGATGATCAGGATACCGATAATTGCTGCGATAATACTTGTCTTGATAGCCTGGGAACCAAGTTTTGCTCCAACGACCTCAGACTGTAACTCTTCCAGTTCCAGTTTCAACGCACCGCTCCGGATCTGGGAAGCAAGCGCTTCTGCGTCCTCATAGCTGCTCATACCACTGATAACAGCCTCACCATTTGTAATCTGGCTTTGTACTGTCGGATAACTGATGCACTGATTATCATAGTAGATTGGTAATACCTGATTCAGATATTCCCCTGTTTTCTCGGAAAAAATTTCTGCACCTTCATCATTCAGTTTCAGCTGAACCACATATTCACTGCTTGAAGTGGTTGAACTGCTCTGCGTAGTTGCCTGCGCATCTTCTACCATATCACCGGTCATGAATGTCTCTCCATCCGGTGTCTTGAACTCCAGTGTACCAGGTGTTCCAAGTTCTTCCAGAATCTCGTTAGCATCAGACACACCCGGAATTTCTACGGAGATACGGTTATCGCCTACCTGGTAAACCTCTGCCTCTGTGCTGTAAGTCTCGACACGTTTCTGCAATTTGTATACCGTGTCACTCATGTCTTCTGATGATGGTGTCTCATCACCTTTTACCTGGTATGTAATGCTGACA
This sequence comes from Lachnospiraceae bacterium, assembly GCA_963617435.1. Classification (GTDB taxonomy): domain Bacteria; phylum Bacillota; class Clostridia; order Lachnospirales; family Lachnospiraceae; genus Eubacterium_I. Next base: position 10,536 of record CAVEOS010000011.1, on the reverse strand, counting down.
CCACCGGCAAGATCCAGGCCAAGTTTAACACCTTTGTCATTATCCTTTGCCGCGGTACCCTTTACAATACCGTAAGAATAGTAGCCAAGCAGTAACATCGCAATGATCATTACCAGGAAGACTACAACTCCCTTTTTCTTCTTCATCCTTCTACCTCCATCTCAGCTTCTGCCGCTTTGATCATGATTGCACATTCAATACGCTTTTTCTGAAGTTCACAGCCAATATCATATGCATCATTGATATGTCCATGGAAATGATAGGAGTTTGCTGCGCATCCGCCGCTGCAATAGAATCTTGCAAAACATTTTCTGCATTTTTCTTTTGCGTAAACATTACAGCATTTGAATTCATCCCGAATGTCGGTACGTTTTATGCCGTCCCAGACATTTCCCATCAGGAAGTCTTCATTTCCTACAAACTGATGGCACGGATAGAAATCACCCCACGGTGTAACCGCCAGATACTCGGTACCTGAACCACATCCGGATAATCTCTTTGCCACGCATGGACCACCCTCTAAATCTATCATAAAATGGAAGAAATTGAAATCCTTTCCGGCTTTTTTTCTTTCTACCATTTCAGCGGCAAGCTTGTCATATTCCGCAAACAGTTTCGGCAGGTCTTCCTCACGGATTGCGTACTCCTCAGAATCCTCTGCAACTACCGGCTCAACGGAAATCTGTTTGAAACCAAGGTCTGCCAGATGAAGGACATCATCAGCAAAATCAAGGTTGTAATGAGTAAATGTACCGCGGACATAATACTTGTCCTGATTGCGGCTCTCTGCAAACTGCTGGAATTTCGGCACGATCATATCGTAGCTTCCTTTTCCGTTGCGGAATGGTCTCATGTGATCGTGTACTTCTTTTCTTCCATCGATACTGAGGACAACGTTGCCCATCTCTTTGTTTGCAAATTCCATTACTTCATCGTTCAGTAATACACCGTTTGTGGTCAGTGTAAAACGGAATTTCTTGTCATGCAGCTTTTCCTGCTCTCTGCCGTATTTTACCAGATCTTTGACAACCTGCCAGTTCATCAGAGGCTCGCCACCAAAGAAGTCTACTTCCAGGTTGCGACGGCTTCCGGAGTTTTCGATCAGGAAATCCAGTGCTTTCTTTCCGACCTCATAACTCATCAGTTCTCTGTGACCATGATATTCGCCTTCTTCTGCAAAGCAGTAGCGACAGGCAAGGTTGCAGTCGTGTGCAATGTGCAGGCAAAGTGCCTTTACGACTGTCGGACGTTTCTTAAAGTCCATAATGTAATTTTCGTATTCGTCTTTTGTAAACAGCTCTCCGTCTTTTGCCAGGGAAGCGACTTCCTCACAGGCCTCTTTCACTTCCGCCTCGCTGTATTTTCCGGACAGTTCTGCTACAATCTCCTCCGGTGTGTGATCTTCGTACAAAGCGATCACATCATAGGAGACATCATCTACCACATGGATCGCACCACTGTTTACATCAAGAACAATGTTATAACCATTATTTTTATACTGGTGAACCAAATGTAGTTCCTCTCTTTCTATTTCTGTATTAAAATCAGCGCAATGTGCTGCCGTTTTCATTTCAGTGGGAGTTCCATCTCCCACTGAGACGAAAGCTCCTTGAGGATGTACAATGATTCTGAATCGAATTTGTCAGATTACGCTGACCAGAATCACGCAACAAGTCTCACATACATTCGACTTGAATTTCCTCTAAACGTGCAAATGACCGCATGCCTTAGCATACGGCCCTTTGTGTATCATTTACTCATTTTTTCTTATTTGTGCTCGCAACTCTGGTTTCCTACTGTACAGGAAGTTTTGCAAGCAGACTGGCATGATGTCTGGCACTCACCGCATCCGCCTTTTTTTACTGTGTTCTGTAATCTTTTTGTATTTAATGTTTTTACGTGTTTCATCTTCCGAAATCTCCTTTCTTCTTACATATGCCAAAAGTATATCATATTTTCCACTATAAAGGAAGTCTTTTTTTATATCCCCAGTTCACTCATCACATGTATCACAGATAACGATCATGCTTGCATGAGGAGTTATCTGAGTACATAGTGATGAAGGGAGCGCCGTTTTATGAGCAAAAAAAGCTGTGAAACAGCGAGAAAGCACTGAAAGTGCGTTTTGCGAATGGCGCGTGTGAACTGGATTTTTACTTAGCTCACCATTCCCCCGATCATTCCGGCTCCCATACACATCAGCAGTGTCATAGCGATATGCAGTCCATCCGATGTAAGTCCCCGGTTCATCAGCGCGGATCCGGTCAGCAGCACCAGAAAATACGCTGCCCCCATAACGATTCCCCACAGAAATCGTCTGGTTTTCATCCGCTTTCCTATGATAATTCCACCCACCAGTCCCGCCACCACATAGATTGCCATGATGCCGATGGTGACGATATTCTCTGTCAGCTCCATTTTATAAAGAAGAAACGCCAGCAAAAACAGCGCTGCCCCTGTTAATATGTACATGATCAACAATGTACTCATAATTTTTAATACGATCTTGTTATTTCCTTCGGTTCGTTCCATTTTTCTTCCTCCCATTACTGTTTCTGATTTTTCATCTACTTATTTTTCATTTTTATGCTGCCAGAATCATGCAGGTGTGACTTGAATTTCTATCACACTTTTTTCTGCTATACATATATATTCGGACAATCTGGCAAATAGAACCTCTTTTTCCCGCAACAATCCCTTGAAAATTCCATTCGTTTCCTGTAATATATAGAATAAAAATTGTAATCTAACAGCGTTTTTGACAGATAATTTGTAACACGCTGTGCTTACAGGCAACATATTTATTTAGAGAGGTGAATTATTTTTGGACATAAGTTCCGCAATACAATTAATCATTCTGGTCATCCTGCTTGCTCTGTCAGCTTTCTTTTCTTCATCAGAAACAGCACTGACTACCGTAAACCGCATCCGTATGCGGTCGCTGGCAGAAGAAGGAAACAAGCGTGCCGCCCGGGTGCTTAAAATCACGGATGACTCCGCAAAGATGCTCAGTGCGATCCTAATCGGCAACAACGTAGTCAACCTGACTGCGTCCTCTCTGGCTACCACCCTTGCCATGCATGTTTTTGGCAGTGCCGGTGCTGGAATTGCCACTGGAATCCTTACTGTACTGATCCTGATCTTCGGTGAAATTTCCCCGAAAACCATGGCAACCCTACGGGCCGAAAAAATATCCCTGTGTTTTTGCAATATTATCTGGATTTTTATGAAAGTACTGACTCCGGTCATCTTTATCATTAATCATTTGTCGATGCTCGTACTTCGCCTGATAGGTATCAAGGCATCGGAAGGCAAACAGGCCATGACAGAGAGTGAACTGCGTACCATCGTGGATGTCAGCCACGAATCCGGTGTCATTGAATCCGAAGAAAAAGAAATGATCAACAATGTGTTCGATTTTGGTGATGCCCTGGCAAAAGAAGTCATGGTGCCGCGTATTGATATGACCTTTGCGCAGGTGGACAGCAGTTATGACGAAATTCTCAATATTTTCCGGGAAGACCGTTTTACACGTCTGCCGGTGTACGAAGAAACCACCGATGATGTCATCGGTATCTTAAATATCAAAGATCTGCTTTTATGCGACCGGACACATTTTTCCGTGCGGGAGCTGATGCGGGAACCGTATTTTACTTACGAACACAAGCATACGGCAGATTTGCTGGTGGAAATGCGAAATTCTTCCATCAATATCGCTATTGTTCTCGATGAATACGGTACAACCGCCGGTCTGCTGACACTAGAAGATCTGATTGAAGAAATCGTCGGAGAAATCCGCGACGAATACGACTACGACGAAGAAGATCCGATCCAGAAAATCTCTGATCATGAATATCTGGTGGAAGGTTCCATGAATCTGGAAGATTTCAGCGATGCGCTGAACCTTCATCTGGAATCCGATGATTACGATTCCATCGGCGGTTATATGATCGGTCTGTTAGACCATCTGCCAAAAATCCGGGAATCCATTACGACACCGGATGGAATTTTCCTGCAGGTGCGCACGAAAAATAAGCATCGAATTGAAAAAATTTATGTGCGGCTTCCGGAAACAAAAAAAGAGATTTCCTCCTGAACCAATGGTTCAGAAGGAAATCTCTTTTTTATTACATTATTTATTCACAGTGAGAAATCTTATAAACTCTCTAAAACAGTTCTACTCCTGTCTTTGATTACTCAATTACATGAATCCATCCTTCTGGAGCTTCGATCTTGCCTTCCTGAATATCAACTAATGTCTCACGCATCTTAGCAAGAACCGGTCCCATCTCATCCATTCCGCTTGCGAAACAAATCTCACGACCATGATCTACGATCTTGCCAATCGGAGAGATAACTGCTGCTGTACCGCACAGACCACACTCAACGAAGTTCGGAACCTCATCCAGATATACTTCTCTCTGCTCTACTTCCAGTCCAAGGTAATTCTCAGCTACATACATCAGGGAACGACGTGTGATAGACGGCAGGATACTGTCAGACTTCGGTGTTACGATCTTGTTGTCTTTTGTAACAAATAAGAAGTTTGCGCCACCTGTCTCCTCAACTTTTGTACGTGTCGCAGCATCCAGATACATGTTCTCAGCGTATCCTTCTTCATGAGCTGTTACGATTGCATGTAAGCTCATTGCATAGTTTAATCCGGCTTTGATATGGCCTGTTCCGTGAGGAGCTGCACGGTCAAAATCTGTTACGCGGATCGTTAATGGTTTTACGCCGCCTTTGAAGTACGGTCCAACCGGTGTTGTCAGTACACGGAACTGATACTCCTCTGCCGGTTTTACACCGATAACCGGGCTGCTTCCGAACATATATGGACGGATGTAAAGTGTTGCGCCTGTACCATATGGTGGAACATAAGCCATGTTTGCTTTTACAGTTTTCTCTACAGCCTCGATGAATTTATCTTCCGGGTAAACTGGCATTTCCAGTCTTTTTGCGGAATCTGCCATACGGGATGCATTTAAGTCCGGGCGAAAGATCACTACTTTTCCGTCTACAGTTGTATATGCTTTTAATCCCTCAAAAACGGTCTGTGCATACTGTAATACACCTGCACACTCGTTTAATACGATAGTAGCGTCCTCAGTCAGAGTTCCCTCATCCCATGCACCCTCTTTATAATTTGCTACGAAACGTTTGTCTGTCTGACGATATCCAAAGTCCAGGTTTTCCCAATCGATATTCTTCTTTTCCACTGTGATATCCTTCTTTCTTATCTATTTTGCAGTTTTCACTTTTTGTTCCTGCATTTACGTTTTTCTCTCTATGTACTGTTATACAGCAAATCATAGAGCATTTCCAGTTCTTTTTCAAAAAATGCCTGTATTTTTTTCATGTATTCCAGAGAAAAGATGAATTAATTTTCATTCAAAAATTCATCTATATCCCATACTTCACATGCATTGTGTTTTTTACTAATGATTGCGACTGCCAAAATGCATCTTCTAACATTTTTTCTCTCATCCAATCTGAGATTCCTGATCGATTATCTGCAGGAAGTGCTGATGGATTCGATGGCCACCGCTCCACCACGCACGATCTCCACGCTCTGGAACCGCTGTTTTAACAACGCGATCAGCTCGTTATTTCTGCGCTCTGTCAGCTTACACTCCAAAAGAACGCTGTCCATTCCGATGTCTGCTGTCTCCACATGAAATACTTCTGCAATGCGAAATACCTCTGCCTTGTCGGTGTTGCTTAATTTTTTCACCTTTGCAAACATGATCTCTTTCATATGGATCGGTACATCCGTCAGATCCATGACTTTGATGACCTCAACCATACGGTTTAACTGTTTTTTGATCTGCTCAAAGGTAATATCATCGCAGGTTGTGCTGATGGTAATTCTGGAAGTATCCTCCTCCTCTGTCGTACCTACGGTTAGACTGTTCAGGTTGTAAGATTTTCCTGCAAATAAACCGGAGATTTTTGCAAGAACACCAACCTGGTTTTCTACATATAATGCAATCCATCTGTCTTTCATTGCCATTCTCCTTCCTTATTTGCTTTTCAAAATCATGTTATTCATAGGATTTCCACCAGGAACCATCGGAAGTACGATTTCCTCTGTTGCGATCATAAATTCGATGACGGTCGGTGCATCCGTATTTTTCTTTGCAGCTTCCAGTGCCGGAATGATATCCTCTTCCTTTGTGACACGAATGCCGTGGGCTCCGTAACTTTCTGCCCATTTCATGAAATCCGGTACATATGGCGGACAGTTTTCATTCGGTCCTTTGCAATGCTCCGGACATCCTTTGCGGCGGCGCAGACAAGTAGCGGAATAACGTTTTCCGTAGAATAACTGCTGCATCTGACGAACCATGCCAAGATAATAGTTGTTCAGCAGGCAGACTGTGATCGGTGTCCGCTGTACAATGGCAGTTGCCATCTCCTGCATGTTCATCTGGAATCCACCGTCACCGGTGATACATACCACGTCTCTGTCACGGTGTCCCATCTTTGCTCCAAGTGCGGCCGGGAAACCAAATCCCATGGTTCCAAGTCCACCGGAAGTAATGATTCTCTTATCTTTATTCACATCCAGATACTGGCTCGCCCACATCTGGTGCTGACCTACGTCAGTCACGTATGTAACTTCATCGTAAACCTGATTTAAGCCTTCCATGATCATCTGCGGTGTCATACCTTTATCACGGCGCATCTCCAGCGGATTCTCATGATCCCAGGCTGCGATCTGTTTTACCCATTCATCGGTATCCTTCGGCTCTACCCACTCCAGCATCTGCTGCAGGGCCACTTTTGCATCCGCAACGATCGGCACGTCTACCACAACATTTCGGGAAATTGCTGCTGCATCGATATCCACATGAATAATCTTTGCCTTTGGTGCGAACTCGTTCAGGTCACCGGTAATACGGTCATTGAAACGGGTTCCGATGGAAAAGAGCACATCACATTTGCTGACTGCAATATTTGCCGCATAACGGCCGTGCATTCCGCTGCTTCCAACGTAATACGGATGGTCGGACGGAATCGCGCCTTTTCCCATAACGGTTGTAACAACCGGAACATGTGTGATGTTTACGATCTGCTCTAACAGTTCATTGGCCCCTGCGATATTGACACCGCCTCCGGCAAGGATTAGCGGACGGCGTGCCACTTTCAGTAATTTTGTCGCTTTTTTCAGCTGTCCAAGGTGAACGCCCTCGTTAATTTTGTATCCACGGATATCAACATGGTCCGGATACTCGGACGGACCTGTTGCTGTCTGAATGTCTTTTGGAAGATCGATCAGAACCGGACCCGGTTTTCCTGTTTTTGCAATGTGGAATGCCATTTTGATGATTTTTCCCAGATTTTTGCGGTCACGGACTGTCACACTGTATTTTGTGATACCGCGGGTCATGCCAACGATATCCACTTCCTGGAATGCATCGTTGCCAATCAGACTCAATGGTACCTGACCGGTAAATACAACCAGCGGAATACTGTCATAAAAAGCATCTGCAATGGCTGTCACGGTATTAGTCGCACCAGGACCGCTTGTCACCAGGCATACACCTGTTTTTCCGGTCTCACGGGCATAACCTTCTGCCTCATGGACCAGTGCCTGCTCGTGACGTGGCAAAACCAGATTGATTCTGCCATTCCCATTCAGATATAATTCATCAAATAAATCCGTTACCGTTCCGCCCGGATAGGCAAATACGGTATCTACGCCTTCTTCAAGAAGAGCTTTTACAAATAATTTTTTTCCTGTTATATCCATTCAACTCTCTCCTTTTTTCCTTCCACTCTCATTCCTATATCACTTCTGATCTGTTTTATGTAAATCTGATTTGTTTCTCATTAGTAATTTTAGATTAGAAATGATTCCTTCATTTTTATGGAACTTCTGGAAGTTATATCCACCCTAACGTGCGCAGCAGGAAAATCCATCCCGTCAGTGTCACGGAAGCCAGCAGTGTGGTCGCCACTACGATACTTGCCGTCAATACACCGTCGTTATGCATATTTTTGGCCATGATATAACAGCTCGGGGTTGCCGGTGCTGCCAGCATGACTACGAGTGCGACCATTTTTTCGCCCTGGAAACCAAGAGCAGCCGCAATCGGGATAAAAATTGCTGCCTGGGCGATTAGCTTGACAAAAGCAGCCCAGAGGGTAGGTTTGATCTTTGCCAGTGCTTTCTTTCCTTCGAAGCCCGCGCCAAGTCCGATCAGTGCAAGTGGGGTTGCCATCTTTGCCACATTGTTTACGGTCGAATTTACCAGTTCCGGCAGTGGATTATGTAATAATGCCACGATCAGACCGAGGACTATGCCGATGATAATCGGGTTCTTCAGGATATTGATACCAGCCTGTTTGATTCTGCCTGTATCACGCTCATTCTCCGGATAATCTCCTTCAAATGTCAGTACAAACACGGAATATATGTTGTACAACGGAACCGCTCCGATGATCATCAGAGATCCCATTGTTGACTGCCCGTAAATATTCTGGATAAATGCCAGTCCCATAACCGCCGCGCTGCTACGGAAGGAAGCCTGGGTAAAAGCACCTATCATAGATTTGTCTTTCATGAAAATTTTTGTCAGACCATACACACTCCAGAAACAGATAGAAGTGGCAATGGCACAGAACAGCACGTATTTCAAGTCAAATACTTCCTGAATATTGACTGATGACAGGTCACGGAACAGCAAAAACGGCAAAGTCACCTTGAAATTAAACTTATTTGCCACCGTGACAAAGTTTTCGTTCAGCATACCGATCCGGCGCAGGAAATAGCCAATTACCATAACGAGAAAAATCGGTATCGTCACATTGATACTAAATATAAAGTTACTCATGCTTTACGCCTTCTTTTCATATTTGTAAAAATAGTACTCCAGATCAAAGTAGGTCTGCTCCTCGCTGTCCGCGGTGACAACCCACTCTTCTTTTTCATCCAGATTCGGAAACCAGGCATCTGCCTCGTAAGCGAAATCTATTTTTGTAATGTGCGCCACATCGCACTCATCCAGAAGCTGTTTGTAAATACTCTCTCCGCCGATTACATAAATGTCTTTGTTGTCGTATTTTTTCAGTTCTTCGTGCAGTTCGTCCATATCGTGCACAATCACCGCTCCGTCCACACTGTAATTTTTATCTCCTGTCAGAACGATATTCACACGGTTTTTCAGCGGTTTCTTTCCCGGAAAACTCTCCAGTGTTTTACGTCCCATGACAACGACTTTTCCGGTGGTTGTCTCACGGAAAAACTTCATATCATCCGGAATGCTCACCAGCAGTTTGTTGTTTCTGCCGATGGCCCAGTTTTTATCTACTGCTGCAATTAAATTCATGTATCTCACATCTCACTTTCTTCTTATATATTTCATACAGTTCACACGCGCCATTCGCAAAACGCCTTTTCAGGCTTCTCCGTAGCTACGCTACTATTTTTGCTCATAATAAGGCGCTCCCTTCATCAATATGCATCCAGCCAATTCCTCATGCAAGCATGATCATTGTCTGAATACATGTGATGAGTGAACTGTTAAACCGCAATTGGTATATTTGTGATCTGCGGACCGGTCTGATAATTATCCAAACGCACATCATCTCTTGTGAACTTGTAGAAATCCTTCACTTCCGGATTCAGCCAGAAGGTCGGGGCCGGAAGCGGCTCACGGGAGATCAGCTCCTGTACCAGTGGAATATGTCTGTCATAAATATGCGCATCCGCAATGACATGCACCAGTTCGCCCACCTGCATATCGCAAACCTGCGCCAGCATATGCATGAGTACCGCATACTGACACACATTCCAGTTATTTGCTGCCAGAATGTCCTGGGAACGCTGATTCAAGATTGCATTCAACACCAGTTTGTCCTGTCCCGGTTTCTTTGTCACGTTAAATGTCATACTGTAAGCACACGGATACAGATGCATCTCATGCAGATCCGCATGTACATAAATATTTGTCATAATACGGCGGCTGTAAGGATTGTTTTTCAGATCATAGATCACGCGGTCTACCTGATCCATCATACCTTCCTTATACTGATGCTTTACGCCCATCTGATAACCATATGCTTTTCCGATGGAACCGGTCTCATCCGCCCATTCATCCCACACATGGCTATGAAGCTCATTGATATTGTTGGATTTCTGCTGCCAGATCCAGAGCATTTCATCCGTACAGCTTTTGATGGCAGTTCTGCGCAGGGTCAGTGCCGGGAATTCTTTGGACAGGTCATAGCGATTTACCACGCCAAACTGTTTGATGGTGTAAGCACTGGTTCCGTCCTCCCATTTCGGGCGCACCTTTTCTCCCTCTGTGCTGGTTCCGTTTTCAATAATATCTTTACACATATTGATAAAAATGTGATCTGCGTAACTCATCTGCGTCCTCCAATTGTATTTTCTATACTAATATTTCGTTCCATAAAATAAACAGATCTGACGTCCTTTCGACGTCATCTATTTTATTTTTCTCGTATTCTTAATCAATGTCATTTAGTTAAGCTTGTTTCAACTAATTTTGTGGCAGTTCTGACATT
>CAVEOS010000010.1:0-57440 GCA_963617435.1 Lachnospiraceae bacterium | reverse complement strand
TCTCAAACCCTGAAATATCCCATACCTCAACCGTCTTTTTTCCACGTTGAAAGGAATACGAAAGTGTTCCTTTTTTTGTGTTGAAATTTAAATAAATAACATTAAAAAATATAATAAAAAAAGTTGAATATAAAATTAGCTAATACTTGTGAATACAAAGAATATACTCTATAATATACATATATAGTGTAAATGTGGTTGACGAGCAAAATCATCATGAAGCAGAAATAATTTTAAGTAAGTATATAAATTTATTGGACAGAGCCACGCCTTATGCGTGGCTCTTTATGACATATTGAGATATACGAAAGAATATAAAGAACTACAACAGGAGGAAAAGGATGACGATCAGAGAGTGCTATGAGAAGATGGGCGGAGATTTTGATGACGTAATGCAGCGTTTTGGAAGCGAAAGCTTTATTCAGCGGTTTGCAATACGTTTTTTACATGATACAAGTTTTCAGATGATCAAAGATGGAATTGCAAATGGTGATGCGGAACTGGCCTTCCGTGGAGCTCATACGCTGAAAGGTGTATGCTCCAATCTTGGATTTACAAAATTATGTGAGGTAAGTTCAGAACTGACCGAGATTCTTCGTGGCAGAGAACTGAAGGGATATGAAGCTGTATTTGCTGAAGTTGAAAAGCAGTATCAGATTACCGTGGATGCAATTAAAGGTTTGAATGAGTAGAAAGTTAATCAGGGGTAAATTATGAGCTCAGAGATAAAAATGACAATGGAGCAGGCACAGCAGGAAATGGAACTATTTCGCCGTTTCTTCAGCGAAGTGCGTCTGTTGAGTGCGGATGATCTGGGACTGAAGCCTGGAACTGATGGGGACGGATGGCAGGTTGTAAAAGACTGTCGCTGTAAATCTTGCTTGGGACAGGAAAATTCTGAGGAAGAATGTATTGCAAGAAAGGTTTTTCAGGAGAAAAATCAGAAAACAAAATTTGAATACATTGGTGAGGATCTGTATGAGATCATTGTAAAATATGTAATGGTAGATGAGGTTCCTTATGTAATGGAACTGGTGCGTCATGTGGACACAGATGTGGTGTTGGGAAAAGTACAACATGAGACGGAAAAAGCAAACATGACAGAGTTTTATGATATGTTGTATACCGATGCACTTTCACAGGCCTATAACCGGAGATATTTTGAGGATCGGATCCGCAAGAAAGAAGTAACTGCAGGTATTGCGATGATCGATCTGGATGATTTTAAGATCAGCAACGATACCTATGGACATGAGACTGGAGACAAAATCCTTCGGGCGGTTGTCTCTACGATAAAAAATGTAATAAGAACGACAGATGCGCTTATCCGTTACGGTGGAGATGAATTTCTGCTGGTAATTCCGAATATTTCCCAGAAGATGTTTGAACAGAAGCTGAATGAGATTCTGTATCATATTCGTCTGGTTCAGATTCCGGAGAGCAAAAAGCTGTATCTGTCTGTCAGCATCGGCGCTGTTATGGCAAAAAATCAGCGTGTGGAAGATGTCATGCAGAAGGCTGATAAGCTGATGTATGAGGCGAAACAGACAAAGAATACCCTTGTCACCGAATGGGGAAGAATCGGTGACAAGGAAGAATTACAGCAGTATGGCGGTAAACATCAGCGCCAGTGCATTCTGATTGTAGACGATTCTGAAATGAACCGTGCGATTCTCTATGAAATGCTGCAAAATAATTTTGATATTCTGGAAGCGGAGAGCGGGGAAATCTGTATCCGTATGCTGGAAGAATATGGCAGAGATATTTCGTTGCTTTTGCTTGATATTGTTATGCCGGGGATGAACGGTTTTGATGTCCTGGAACAGATGAATCGGAGAAAATGGATCGAGTCAATTCCGGTCATTATGATTTCAAGTGAGCATTCTGATTTTTATATTCGAAATGCGTATGACATGGGTGTGTCGGATTACATCAGCCGCCCGTTTGATATAAAAATTGTACGCCGTCGTGTAAATAATACAATTAAACTGTATGCAAAGCAGAGGCGACTGACGACGATCCTGACAGAACAGGTGAAATCAAAAGAGGAAAGTCGAAAGATCATGGTTGCGATTCTGAGTCAGATTGTTGAGTTCCGTAATGGTGAAAGCGGTCTGCATGTTACACATGTAAATGCGCTTGTTAAAATGTTGATCGAGCGGCTGCGCCAGATAACGGATCGATACGATATTTCCTGGGTGAAGCAGGATCTGATCGTTATGGCATCTTCTCTGCACGATATCGGAAAGATTGGTATTGATGACAAGATTTTGAATAAAAAAGGGAAACTGACCAAAGAAGAGTTTGAAATTATGAAAACTCATACACTGATCGGAGCGTCAATCCTGGAAAATCTGGAAGAATATCAGCAGGAACCGCTGGTACAGACGGCTTATGATATCTGTCGCTGGCACCATGAGCGGTATGATGGAAACGGATATCCGGATGGTTTAAAAGGGGAAGAAATTCCGATATCTGCGCAGGTCGTATCAATTGCGGATGTATATGATGCGCTTGCAAGCAAACGTGTATACAAGGAAAAATATAGTTATGATAAAACCCTGGAGATGATTCTGGGAGGAGAGTGTGGTGTGTTTAATCCGATTCTGCTGCAGTGCCTGAAGGATATTCATGCCGAAATCCCGGATAAAATCTATCGGGGGGGGGTAAAAATATGACATGGTAAGCGGTAAGCTGAGAAATTTTGCTTATATAAAAAACCGGAGCCTTTAAAGGCACATATGAAAGACCCGAAAGCGACAGAACGTTATCCGGAAGACAGAGAAAAGCAGCGAATGGAGAATTCGGGTGCGTCTGCGTTATGAAGCACTGTATGATTGGAAGCATTTCAGAAAACAGAGGAGATAGCAGGAATGGATTTGTTTGACATCGTAGGACCGATCATGGTCGGCCCGTCCAGTTCCCATACAGCCGGTGCTGTACGCATGGGGTATGTGGCAGGAAAATTACTCGGAGAAGCGATCTCTGAGGCGGAGATTTTGTTGTATGGCTCCTTCCTGGCTACCGGGGAAGGGCATGGAACAAAAAAGGCGATCGTTGCAGGGCTGCTTGGTATGCAGCCAGACGATTATCAGATCGCAGAAAGCTTTGAGATTGCCCGGAAACGGGGCATTGATGTCAGCTTTGGCAGTGCCAGACTGGAGGAAGCGCATCCGAATACGGCGGTGATCCGCTTAACTGGTGTTGGGGAAAAATGTACGGAAGTACAGGTGTCTTCTATCGGTGGTTCCAGAATCAGTATTGATAAAATAGATGGTATCAGCACCGATTTTTCCGGAGAATGTCCAACCCTGATCGTGCACAATATCGATCAGCCGGGATGCATCGTAGCAGTCACATCTATGCTGGCAAAGAAAAATGTCAACATTGCGACCATGCAGGTGTACCGTTCTGCCAAAGGCGAGCAGGCGGTGATGGTGGTTGAATGTGATCAGCAGATTTCTGAAGATGGAATTGCATGGTTAGAGCAGGTGGAAGGTGTGCTGAAGGTGACGTATTTTGCCGGAATCGGATCATAGCGTTACATCGGCTGAAATAGAGTGCAAGTTTACAGAAATGTATTTGTAAACAAAAAATAGCAATGTGAGAAATATAGAAGAAAAGGAAACCACAGTTATGGCAGCAGAATATCACAGCCTGAAAGAGTTAACAGAACTGGCAGAATCACAGAATAAGGCAGTGTGGGAAATCGTTCAGCAGGTGGATATGGAAGAAAGTGAGCGAACAGCAGAGCAGTCTTTTCAGAAAATGCATGAGATGTATCAGGCAATGAAACAGGCAGATCGGGATTATGACGGAGAACGCCGTTCCGCAAGCAAACGCGCGGGTGGAGATGGAGAAAAATTGCATCAGTATAATGAGGCAGGAAAAAACATCTGTGGATCGTTCATTGGAAAAGTCATGGAAAAAGCAATTAAAATGGGAGAATCCAACGCCTGTATGCGGCGTATCGTTGCAGCACCGACGGCAGGCTCCTGCGGCGTTCTTCCAGCAGTTTTACTAAGTTTTGCAGAGGATTTTTCAGCGCCAGAGGAGATGCTTGTGCAGGCACTTTATGTGGCAGCCGGAATCGGAAAAGTGATCGCTGAGAACGCTTCTCTGGCAGGTGCTTCTGGTGGCTGTCAGGCGGAGATTGGTTCTGCAAGTGCTATGGCGGCCGGTGCTCTGGTGAGCCTTCAGGGTGGAGATGCCGAAGCTATCATGCACGGAGCAGCATTGGCATTGAAAAATATGCTAGGGCTGGTCTGTGATCCGGTGGCAGGTCTGGTGGAAGTTCCTTGTATTAAACGAAATTCTTATGGCGCAGTCAATGCAGTGACATCAGCTCAGCTTGCTCTGGCTGGAATTCGAAGTGCGATTGCTCCGGATGAAGTCATTGACAGTATGCGGCGTATTGGAAATCAGCTGCCGGCCTGCTTAAAGGAGACCAGCGAGGGTGGTCTGGCAACGACGGAATCGGCAAAACGTTATCAGAAGTAAGGACGTACACGGATCTGTAAGGTTTAAGAAGGTGGAATATATGTGACATAACGAGAACAGCTATATTGTGTGTCGTTATGTCATTTTGTGTATATAGACAAAATAGTATAATAAAACAAAATTAACAGATAATTTAAAACAATATAAAAGATATACAGAAAAAGTGTTGACAAAACGCTTAAAGTGCAATACAATAAAGACAACAAAAGAAGAGAAAACAAAATAAAAAATCTTCTTTCGTTAATAACTACAGGAGGTCAGTCCAATGGAGTAAGCAAGACAATAATCTCTTTTGACAGAGTTTATCATTATAAAAAGACTAGTTAAAGGAGGACAAGTCCATTGAAAGGTAGAGATCCATAGTTGAGACAAAAAAGAATATAGAAAAGGAGGTTATATAGTGAAGCTTCGATTTAACAGGTGAGAGAGCTATCTGATGACGAGAAAGTCGGATAGCTCTTTTTTTTGCTTTTTTGGATGTATATGATGTGGCATAATACACAGAACAAATATATCAAAAACTAAAAAAGTATCCATTTATTCGAAAAAAACTTCCTTTTGGTGGCGGGCTGTTTTTGACATAATAAGCATGGATAGTTATGCAGAACATGCAGGTGAGTTTATCAAAAGAGAGGAGATCGTATGAACAGAAATTCGAAATTGTTACGGAAATCTTTGGCCGTAGCAGGGGCAGTAACTCTTTCCTTATCCATGTGTAGTCCGGTATTTGCTGCAGACGCGGCAGGTGCGGCTGACAAAGGGGAATTAAAGATCACGAATGTTACTTATGGAAATAGTGATACATCCACTGGAAAGGCATCTACCGTACAGTCTGTTACGTATACGCTGAATGGAAAAGAGTATACAAAAACAGCGGCAGATGGGAATGTGCTGACACTTGTAGTGGATGGCGCACAGGAAGAAATTTCTGAGGGGTCAAGTTATACGGTGGCAGACAGTGAGTCTGTAACTGTAAAAGAAACTAAGGTATACAAGTCCGGTAAAGGCTGTCCTCCATGGGATATGATGAAACCGAATGCAAAGTGGGCTCAATATAATTTCCGTCAGGCACTGCTTGTAAATGATGGAAAAATTGTAGATGATGCATCTGTAACAGAGGCAATTACTGGTGGAAGTTATGATGCTTCCAAAGCAGATGGTGTAACTGTAACATCTAACGGTTCACACTTCAATGGCATTTACTTAACAGGAAATACAAAATACAGTATCAATAAATCCACATTGAAAGCAGTCGGAGACGGCGGAGATGACTTCTCTGGATGGGGAGCTGCTGTAATGGCTGATGGAACAACCAGCGTAGATATCAACGATACATATATTGACACAGCAGGAACAATCCGTACCGCAGTCTGGGTTGGTGATCAGTCCAAGACAACTGTAAATAATTCTGTTATTTATGCACAGGAAACGAAAGATGATTATCAGACTTACAGCAATCTGGTAGCTTCCATGATGAAACGTGTACCGTTTGCACTCGGTATGGAAGGAACAATCCGTGCTACAAACGTGCTGGGGGCTGGTCAGGCTATTTACAATGACAGTATGATCGTTTCTACCGGCTGGGGAGCACTTTCTACAGACTCAGGAACAGCTTATTCCAAGACTGGTACATACGCATTGACAGTTAATGACTCTGTTTCCGGTATCGGAACGGTAGAAGTTGCGCAGGCTGCAAAGAAATATACAGCAACAAAAGAAGTAAACGGTGTAACATACGGATTTACGGTAGGTGGATCCGGTTACGTAACATATGCAGACTCTGGTGTATGGAACAAATACAGCAATGTAAAATTCTATTCTCCGGATTATGTACAGATTCTGGCATCTGGCGAGGCAAGTTCTGAGTATGAAAATTCCTATATGTACTCTGATCGTATCGCATTTATGACACAGCAGGCTGGCGGCGGTACACTGACATTGAAAGACAGCACAGTAGATACCACAGACGCTCTGATGCAGATTAAATCAGGTGCAGCAAATACAGGTTACAGTCATTTGGTTGTAGATGGAACCAAAGTTAACTTTGCAGATGGTGAAGACGCATCCAAACGTACAGAAGATGGTATTCTGGTTGAACTTGTTGAATCTGATGATGCAGGAAATCCAGGTGTGACTTCATACACGATCAATGATAACGGCGAGAATGCAGAAGCGACAGGAAGTGAAATTACAGATTCCACAGCAGAGTTCAAAAATGGTACCTATACTGGTGATATCTGGAATAGTATTTATAACAACAGACAGGCACTGGATGTGTCTCTGGAAAATGCAAAACTGGAAGGAACGGTTTCTTCTTCTGTAGCAGTTCATGTAGATCCTGATACAGGTGAAGAAGTAGAAAATGGAACTGTTCTGTATGCATATACAGGATCTGAAAAAGAAGATACTGCAGATTATCTGGCAGAAAAAGGTGGAACAACCGGCGATTATAAGACAATTGGAAGCTTCTCTCATACAGCACACAAGACACTCAATAATCCGGTGAACCTGACTGTCGACGAGAAATCTGAATGGACTGTAACAGGCGATAGCTACCTGAATACTCTGAATCTGGCATCTACAAACTGCATCACGGCAGCTGAGCCAGAAACAGTTTATACGACCGCATTGACCGTAGGTGATGAAACGTATGCATACGGAACCTATACATTTGAAAATGAAAACGTTACGGTTGTAGTGGAGGAAAGTGATGTTGTGATTCCTGATACAGGTATTGCGGCAGAGGGTCAGACATTTAATAATGTAGGATATACGTTCTATGCAAAAAATGAGGATGGAACGAATAATTCCAAGGCAGTTGAGGTAAAGACACATAATGATCCGGCTGGTACAGTAAACTTCACTGTTACCGTTGAGGAAGGTTATGAAATTGCGGATATCAAAGCAGTAAACGGAACAATTGAAAAGACAGATGATGGTTATGTACTGACTGCAACTGCAGAAAATCCGATGGATAAGGTTGAAGTTACGATTACATTAAAAGCAACATCAGAGGATGTTCAGATCGCAGATGGACTTGCAGATGAGCCAGCAGCAGATGGAAACTGGTATTATTACAAAGATGGTAAAGTTGCAACTGACGTTACAACTGTCATCAACAACAAAAACGGTTGGTGGTATGTAAAGAACGGCAAAGTTGATTTCAGCTACAACGGAATCAAAAATAACGAGAACGGCTGGTGGAAGATCGTTAATGGTAAAGTAGACTTCAGTTATACAGGCGTAACAAACAATGAGAACGGCTGGTGGTATGTAAAAGACGGTAAAGTTGATTTCGATTATAATGGAATCAAGAATAACCAGAATGGCTGGTGGAAGATTGTCAATGGTAAAGTAGACTTTGGTTATACAGGAATTTCCAACAACGAAAACGGCTGGTGGAAGATCGTCAATGGTAAGGTAGACTTTACTTATACCGGAGTTTCCAACAACGAAAATGGCTGGTGGAGAGTTGAGAACGGCCAGGTAAACTTCAACTATAACGGACTTGCAAATAACGAGAACGGCTGGTGGAAGATTACAAACGGAAAAGTAGATTTTAATTATAATGGCATTGAGACAAATGCAAACGGAACATGGGTAGTGAAAAACGGAAAAGTAGATTTTTCCTACTCAGGAAAAGTAAAAGTGAACGGAAAAACATATCGTGTTAAAAATGGTAAGGTAAAAATGTAATCGTCATGTTTATATTTTTGCAATAAACAAACCTGAAAGCATAACATAATATCCCCCGCAAAAAAGGAAGTGCTGCACATTTTGTGCAGTGCTTTCTTTTTGTATCTGTAAATCGTGATCAGCGCAAACGTAAAGTTTTTTACAAAAGATTTACTTTCTTTTTGCGAAATCCTGATAGTATGAAAAAACAAATCCGATTAAAGTATACGTCGTAAGGCAAACAAATTGCCTTGGCTCTGAATAGTAGACAGAAAAAGATGTAAATCGAAAAGGAGAGAATCGAAATGAAACTGAAAAAAATGATGGCACTTGTACTTTGCGCAGCAACAGTAGCAGGACTTGGACTTACAGGATGTGGAAGCAGCAGCGACAGCAGCACAACAACAGATAGCGCAGCAAAAGAGAGCAGCACAGGTTCTTCCAGTTCTTCCTCCAGCTTTTCAGGAAATATCAGTGTATTATCCCGTGAGGACGGTTCCGGTACAAGAGGAGCATTTATTGAACTGTTCGGTATCGAGGAGAAAAACGCAGATGGCGAGAAAGAAGATATGACAACGGTAGACGCAACCATCACAAACAACACAGAGGTTATGATGTCTACGGTAGCCGGTAACGAATATGCAATTGGTTACTGCTCCCTTGGTTCATTAAATGATACCGTAAAAGCCCTGAAAGTAGATGGTGCAGAAGCAACAACAGAGAACGTAGCTGATGGTACATATAAAGTATCCAGACCGTTTAACATTGTTACAAAAGACAAAGTAAGTGATGTAGCTCAGGACTTCATCAACTACATCATGAGCGCTGACGGACAGCAGGTCATCGAAGATGACGGATATATTTCCGTAGCAGAAGGTGAGGCATTCACATCTACAGGAGCAAGCGGAAAGATCACAATCGATGGTTCTTCCAGCGTATCACCGGTTATGGAGAAACTGGTAGAGGCTTACAAAAAAGTAAACCCAAATGCAGACATTGAGCAGCAGACAACTGATTCCACAACAGGTGTAACATCTGCGATCGACGGAAAATGTGACATCGGAATGGCTTCCCGTGACCTGAAAGAAGACGAGACAGGAGTAACAGCTACAAAGATCGCACTTGACGGTATTGCAGTAATCGTAAACAACGACAACCCGACAGATGAGATCAGCTCTGATATGGTAAAACAGATCTTCACAGGCGAAGTTACACAGTGGGATGCTATAAAATAAGTAATCCTGTAAAAACAACATATCAGAAACACACATAAAAACAAATTATATATGCGTCACTACAGATTTCGAACTTATACAGAAAAGAATCTGTGTGGCGCATTCCCATAGGGAGAAGCAAAACATATGAAACGAAAAGAAAAAATATTTGAAATTATCTTTCTCCTTATTGCCTGTCTTTCCATCGTGGCAGTAGCCATGATCTGCATTTTCTTATTTGCGAACGGAATACCAGCGATGGGGAAAATTGGACTTGGAAAATTTCTTGGCGGACAGGTATGGAAGCCGGGAAATGATAAATACGGCATCTTTCCGATGATTATCGGAAGTCTGTACATTACAGGCGGTGCCATTGCGGTAGGTGTTCCGATTGGTATTTTTACCGCAGTTTTTCTTGCAAAATATTGTCCGAAAGGACTTTACAAAATTATGAAACCGGCAACAGAACTTCTGGCAGGAATTCCGTCCGTTGTATACGGATTTTTTGGCTTGATGGTGATCGTACCTGCAGTCCGTGCAATCTTTGGAACCGGACGTACTGACGGAATGAATATTCTGACTGCGTCATTTTTACTTGGAATTATGATTCTGCCGACAATCATCGGCGTGACAGAGACATCTGTCCGGGCAGTGAATGACGCTTATTTTGAAGGCGCACTCGCATTGGGCTGTACAAAAGAAGCAAGTATCTTCCGCTGTGTCATCCCGGCAGCAAAATCCGGAATTTTGGCAGGTGTGGTGCTTGGTATCGGCCGTGCCATTGGTGAGACTATGGCGGTTGTAATGATCGCAGGAAACCAGCCACGTATGCCGCATGGAATTTTACAGGGTGTCCGTACTCTGACGACAAACGTTGTACTTGAGATGGGCTATGCAAGCGGACTTCACAGAGAAGCACTCATCGCAACCGGTGTGGTACTGTTTGTATTTATCCTGATCATTAACCTGGCATTCAGCATTATCAAAGGAAAAGGAGAGAAGGAATAATGAAAAAGACAAAGAAAAAGATTTATGCCGGCTCTCTGATTCTGAAAATCCTGATCATTCTGGCAGCAATTTTTACCATTGTGATGCTTGGCTACCTGATCGTATATATTCTGGGCAAAGGTATACCGCATCTGTCCCCGTCACTGTTTTCCTTACACTATGACAGTGATAACGTATCAATGCTTCCATCTATCATCAATACGTTGATCATGATCGGTGTGGCATTACTGATCGCAGTTCCGATCGGTGTGTTCTCTGCGGTATATCTGACAGAGTATGCGAAAAAAGGCAATAAATTAGTAAAAATCATCAGAACGACAGCAGAAACATTAACAGGTATTCCATCCATCGTTTACGGATTGTTTGGTATGCTATTTTTCGTAACCGCATGCCACATGTCTTACTCCTTAATGGCAGGTATCTTAACGGTAGCGATCATGGTTCTGCCGACTGTTTTAAGAACCACAGAAGAAGCACTATTAGCTGTTCCGGACAGCTTCCGTGAAGGAAGTTTCGGACTGGGCGCAGGCAAGCTTCGTACGGTGTTCAAAATCGTACTTCCAAGCGCCATCCCGGGCATCCTCTCCGGTGTCATTCTTTCCACCGGACGAATCGCCGGTGAGACAGCAGCATTGATCTACACCGCAGGAACCATGGCAACCTTACCGAAGAACCTGCTTTCTTCCGGACGTACACTGGCAGTACACATGTATGTACTTTCCCAGGAAGGATTACATACGGATCAGGCCTTTGCCACCGCAGTTATTTTGCTGGTAATGGTACTTCTGATCAATATTTTATCTTCCGTTATTGCAAAGAAAATGCAACGGGACTAAAGGAGTGGAATCTTGATCGTAAAATGAAAGTGACAGGAAACGTATTTGCAAATAGCAATATGTGAGAGAGGATAACAAAACGAACATGTTAAAAAATAAAATGATAATCGAGCATATGAATCTTCATTACGGAGATTTTCATGCATTAAAAGATATTAATCTGGAGATTAAAGAACATCAGATCACCGCATTCATCGGACCTTCCGGATGTGGTAAATCCACGCTTCTGAAATCTTTGAACCGTATGAATGATCTGGTGGAGGGATGTAAGATTGATGGTCTGATCGCATTGGACGGCGAGGATATTTACGGAAACAACATGGATGTAAACCTTCTGAGAAAAAGGGTTGGCATGGTATTTCAGAAGGCAAATCCATTTCCGATGAGCATTTACGATAACGTGGCATTCGGACCGAGAACACATGGTATCCACAACAAAGCACAGCTGGATGACATCGTAGAAAAATCACTTCGTGACGCTGCTATCTGGGACGAAGTCAAAGACCGGCTGAAAAAAAGTGCCCTTGGTGTATCCGGTGGACAGCAGCAGAGGATCTGCATCGCCCGTGCGCTGGCAGTTCATCCGGAAGTGCTGCTGATGGACGAGTCCACATCTGCGCTGGATCCGATCTCCACATCAAAGATCGAGGATCTGGTCATGGAACTGAAATCCCAGTATACCATCGTTATGGTGACACATAACATGCAGCAGGCTGTACGTGTGTCTGACCAGACTGCATTTTTCCTGTTGGGCGACCTTATAGAGTATGGTGATACCGATCAGATATTTTCTACACCGAAGGAGAAAAAAACAGAAGATTATATTACCGGTAGATTTGGTTAATGCAAGGGAGAACAGGAAAAATGAGAAATCAATTTGACAGACAGTTAAACGCCCTGAACGGCGAACTGATCCAGATGGGGCATATGGTGGAGCAGGCGATCGAGCATGCGATTGAAGCTATGATACATCAGGATGCAGAAAAAGCAAAAAAGAATATGGAATTTGACTCAGAAGTGGATCAGCAGGAGAAAGATATTGAAACGCTCTGTATGAAACTTCTGATGAAACAACAGCCGGTGGCAAGAGATCTCCGACTGATCTCAGCGGCATTAAAAATGATCACGGACATGGAGCGGATCGGTGACCAGGCAGCGGATATTTCTGAATTATCTTTATCTCTGGTAAATGAGAAAAACCTGCCGATGATGGACCGTATGAAACAGATGTCCCAGGAATGTATGCTGATGGTAATGAAAGGACTGGAAGCCTTTGTGGCAAAAGATATTGAGATGGCAAAAAAAGTCATTGCAAGAGATGATGTGATCGATGCCATGTTTGACGAGACCAAAAAAGAAGTGATCGATCTGATCCAGAATAATGGAGCAGGCGCAGAAGTAGCAACAGATCTGCTGATGGTGGCAAAATATTTTGAGCGGATCGGCGATCATGCGACCAATATTGCAGAGTGGGTTATTTTTTCCATCAATGGAACACATCCGACGATCAGTCCGGATCCGATACTGTAAAGAATGAGGTCTGAACAGTCCACGCACACTTTCCACGGGGGATGAGCGGGCTGTAAATTAAGTAATAGCGGATGCTGATCCGATATTATATACAGGCAGAGGCCTGAATTACTGTAAAAACAGCACAATTTGTGGAGGAAGAGATGAACAAGAACAGAAAGTTATGGAAGAGAGGCGTTGCTGTCGCAGCTGCAGCAACTATGATCGCAGGAATGGTACCGTCTGTAAACGCATTTGCGTATGGCGCCTATGATGTAAGCAAGAGCACATTCAAGGCCGATACAGACAATTCAGCAGATTTCCAGAATTGGGTATCTACTGTATGGCAGGGCGGCGAGGAAGCTTATGCTAATACAGATGAGATCGCGCTGACACCGGGGTCTGACGCAAATGACCTGAACTTTGCATGGTACTCTGAAAGTAAGGGCACACCTGCTGTTATGGTATGGAAAGACGGCGCAAAATCAAGTGCCCAGGTATTTACAGGAACAGCGACTGAGATCAGTGCAGCAAACTGGCAGGACAAGACATTTACAGCTTCCAACAAGGTAAGCATAGAAGATTATTTTGAAGAAAACACAAAGTATATTTATCAGTATACGGATGACTATAAAGAAGATGGGACATCTGTATGGTCTGAGGAATACAATTATACAACACAGTCTACAGATGAATTTTCCGTTATCCTTACCGGAGATCCTCAGGTAGGTGCTTCCGGAAGCTCATCCGACAGACAGGCAGACGACGCAAGTGTTGCGCGTGATGCCTACAACTGGAACAAAACAATGCAGCAGGCTATTCAGACATGTCCAAATGCAGCATTTCTATTATCTGCAGGTGATCAGATCAATGAATCTAATTCCAATTCAGAAGACGCAAGAAAAACAAGAGAGAGTGAGTATGCCGGATATTTATATCCGTCAGTATTCAGAAGCCTTCCGATCGCAGCAACCATCGGAAACCATGATATGAACGGTTCAGATTATACCGCTCATTTCAACAATCCGAATTCAGAAGAAAATCTGGGACAGACTGCAGCAGGAAGCGATTTTTACTTCAGCTATGGAAATGCGTTATTCATTTCCCTGAACAGTAATAACCGTAACCAGGCAGAGCACAGAAAACTGATGGAAGAAGCCGTTGCAAGCAATCCGGATGCAAAATGGAAAATTGTAATTTTCCACAGTGACATCTACGGATCCGGTCAGCCGCATGCAGATACCGATGCTTCCACAAACAGGATTATCTTTGCACCGCTGATGGATGAATTTGATATTGATGTCTGCCTGACAGGTCATGATCATACTTTCTCACGAAGCTATCAGGTAGAAGATGGAAATGTAATTGATTATGATACTTCTGACGGAACAGTGACAGATCCGGAAGGAACCATGTATATCACAACCGGTTCAGGATCCGGTTCCAAATATTACAATCTGTTAAATTACACACCATATTACATCGCAGAGAGAACAAACGCATGTCTGCCATCTTTCTCAACGATTGATTTTACAGACGATTCTTTCACGATTAAAACGTATGATTATGACGGAAACCGTTATGCGGATGATTTCACAATCACAAAAAGTGAGGATGCAATGTCTGTAGATGAAACAATCGCTGCAGCTGAGGAAATCCTTGGTGCAACCGATGCAAATTATACAGAAGCAAGCAGGGATGCACTCGAGAGTGCCCTGGATCAGTTAAAGACACTGAGCACATCTAATGTGACTGCAGAAGACAGTATGGTCAGCGATATTGTGACAAATTATGGCACAGATGCAGATAAAGTAAAAGGATATGGCTCTGTTAAAAACAGTGAAGACGCTGATGGAAAGATGAACCGTTTCAAAAAAGGACTTTCTTCTTTGCTTGATAAGACAATTTATACACAGGTAGAAGAAGGTGCACAGGCACAGTCAGCAACTTATACTGCCGAGAGCGCACCGGTGATCAAAGGCATGGATGAAGCAAAGAGTGCAATTATCAATGCGATCAATGGAATGGAAGTTGAAGTTATACCGGATGGTCTTGCAAATGAAAAAGCAGAAGACGGCAACCTTTACTACTACAGAGACGGTGAAGTGGCAACAGATGTGACCGGCGTATATAATAACCAGACAGGCTGGTATTATGTAAAAGACGGAAAAGTTGATTTTGCTTATACAGGTATCAAAAACAACCAGAACGGCTGGTGGAGAGTTGAAAATGGCGCAGTAAACTTCAATTATACCGGAGTGACCAATAATGAGAATGGCTGGTGGTATGTAAAAGACGGCCAGGTAGATTTCAACTATAATGGAATTAAGAACAACACAAATGGCTGGTGGAAGATTGATGCCGGAAAAGTAAACTTTGACTATACCGGAGTGACCAATAATGAGAACGGCTGGTGGTATGTAAAAGACGGTCAGGTAGATTTCGGCTATAATGGAATCAAAAATAACGCAAATGGCTGGTGGAAGATCAATGCCGGAAAGGTAGACTTCACATACACTGGTGTGGCAAACAATGAAAACGGCTGGTGGTATGTAAAAGACGGTCAGGTAGATTTTGGATACACTGGTGTCGCTGCCAATGCAAATGGAACATGGGTGATCAAAGACGGAAAAGTAGATTTCTCTTATTCCGGAAAGATCAAGGCCGGTGGAAAAACATACAGCGCTGTAAATGGCAGTGTAAAAATGTAGGTAAGATGCAATTTTAGACAATTTCTTTTTCATATGTTTTGGAAGAATGGATGTTGTACTCCGGTATGACATCCGTTTTTCTTTTTACAGAAACTTTACATTCTTTTTTCGGGGGAACGATAGTAGCAAAAGTGATTTTTGCGTAAAGTAGAGCGCATAACAGAGAAAATTGTGACAGAAAGAAGGAATTGAATTTTGGAAAAGAGAAAATCGTTTTATAAATGGGGAAAATATCTCATTGTGATAGGAATTACGCTTCTGATGTTTCTGTTTTACCAGAGCGTGGAACGCAAGCCGCTTCTGGCGGACGACAACATGACGTTTGTAAAGGCAGTTGTTGTGCAGAATGATAATGAAGAACAGGAGACAGCGGCCTCCCTGGACAGCGGGGACACGCAGCAGGTGGTCCTGGAGATCCGATCCGGAAGCTACAAAGGAGAAAAAGTGGAGGCTTACAGTCTCAATGGCTATCTGTATGGTGCCAACTGTAAAGTGGGAACAAAAGTCATTGCCAGTCTGTCGGAATACGATGGAGAGCTGTCAGCCAATGTGTATAATTATGACAGGGAAATAGAGATCATTATCCTCCTGGCAGTGTTTTTCGGACTGATGTGGCTGGTGGGTGGAAAGAAAGGGTTCAATTCCATACTGGCGCTGGTCTTTACATTTGTGGTCGTGCTCATGATGTATATTCCGCTGATGTACATTGGCATTTCCCCGTTTATCGCAGCTACGGTATCGGTGGTCATCATCACGCTGGTCACTTTTATCCTGATCGCGGATCTGCAGATGAAATCGATTGGGGCAATGCTTGGCACGATATTCGGGGTCGTTGTATCCGGACTGATCGCACTTGCGTTTGGACATTTCGGACATGTGACCGGATATAATGTGGATGAAATTGAAAACCTGATCTATGTGGGGCAGAATTCAAAACTCGATATCGGCGGCATGCTTTTTTCCGGAATCCTGATCGCGTCTCTTGGAGCAGTGATGGATGTGGCAATGTCGGTGTCCACTTCATTGCATGAGATCAGGGAACAGAATCCGATGATCTCTGCGGGAGAGATTTTTAAATCCGGAATCAATATCGGCCGTGATATGATCGGAACCATGTCAAATACGCTGATCCTGGCTTATGTGGGCGGAAGCCTTGGACTGGTCATGATCATTTACGCATATTCTTATCAGATGCATCAGATACTGAATATGTATTCCATAGCCATTGAGATCATGCGTGGAGTTGCAGGAACGATCGGAATCATCCTTACGGTTCCGATCACATCTTTGATCATGTCGGTGCTGCTGACCAGAGAAAAAAAGAAGCACCGAAAAAGAAAAACACGCGAATGTAAATAGAATGTAAAAAATTTACAAATACTTTACATTCGAATCTCCTGAATTTTACATACATCAATTAGAGTGGTAATTGTTAAAGATATGAATGAAATTGTGTAAAGAAAAAATCAGGAGGTTCTTTTTATGGACATATTTGCAATCTTATCATTAGTTGGCGGACTTGCCCTGTTTTTATACGGAATGAATGTTATGGGAGACGGCCTGACCAAGGTTTCCGGTGGTAAGCTGGAAAAAATTCTGGAAAAACTGACATCGAACAGAATCAAAGCCGTGCTGCTTGGTGCCGGTGTCACTGCTGTGATCCAGTCATCATCAGCCACGACAGTTATGGTTGTCGGTTTTGTAAACTCGGGTATTATGAAACTGTCGCAGACTGTCGGAATCATCATGGGTGCCAATATCGGTACAACGATCACATCATGGATCCTGAGTCTTTCCGGTATCGAAAGCAGCAACTTTTTTGTGCAGATGCTGAAACCAAGTTCATTTTCACCGATTCTGGCAATCATTGGTCTGCTTCTGATGATGTCTTCAAAAAATGATAAACATAAAGATATCGGAAGCATTCTGCTTGGATTTGCAGTCCTGATGTTTGGTATGGATGCGATGAGTGCGGCAGTCGAACCTTTGAAAGATGTGCCGGAGTTTACACATCTTCTTACTATGTTTACCAATCCGATACTTGGTATGCTGGCAGGTCTGATTTTGACTGCGATCATTCAGAGTTCTTCTGCATCCGTCGGTATTTTGCAGGCATTGTGTAGCACCGGAGCGGTAAGCTTCGGATGTGCGATCCCGATCATCATGGGACAGAACATCGGTACTTGTGTGACAGCACTTCTTTCTGCAATTGGAGCATCCAAGAATGCAAAAAGGACAGCACTGGTACATTTGTATTTTAATATTATCGGAACCGTACTTTTTATGGTGGTATTTTATTCTGTTAATGCATTTGTGAATTTTGCTTTTCTGGGAGATGTTGCGACACCTGCAGGCATTGCGGTAGTTCACAGTTCATTTAATATTGCGGCAACGATCGTTTTGCTGCCGTTTACGAAAGTACTGGAAAAACTGGCTTATATGTCCATCAAGGAAGATCATATAGAGAACAGGCCTGTGGAGCAGGAATCTGAAGAAGAACTGAAAAAACTGGATGTACGCTTCCTTGAGCAGCCGGGACTGGCCATCAGCCACTGTATGGAAGCAACAGCTAGTATGGCGCAGATGAGCGAGAAATCACTTGTGGATGCATTGAGTCTTCTGGATCGGTATGACGAAAATATTGCGAAAGAAGTAGATGAACTGGAAAACCGGATCGATCATTTTGAAGACCGGATCGGTTCCTATGTAATACGGATCACAAACCGCAATATGCTGGAGAATGACAGTGCAAGGATGTCGATCATCCTGCACAGTATCAACGATCTGGAGAGGATTTCCGACCATGCAGTTACGTTGAAAGAGAGCGTTGAGGAAATGGAAGAAAAAGGTCTGAACATGTCTTTTGAGGGAAGTTCCGAAATCATGTATCTGCGTAAAGCCGTGACAGATTTAGTAAATATGACAGTTCAGGCGTTGAGCCATGATGATAAAGAACTTGCAAGGGAGATTGAGCCGCTGGAGGAAGTGATTGATGATCTCAGTGATGAGCTGAAACGGCGCCATGTTATCCGCCTGAAAGAGGGCAAATGCACCATTGAGATGGGATTTGTGCTAACGGATATGACAACGAGCCTGGAGCGTATCGCAGACCATTGTTCCAATATCGGTGTAAGTATCCTTGAGAGCACTGAAGAGGAAATGGGCCGGCATGCATACTTGCATTCCATGAAAAAAGAAGATGCCGATAATTTCCAGGATCGATATGAACATTATCGGGAACAGTATTTCTTTGGGTAATTGTGTGGTTTAAAATTTAGGTAGTGAAGGCACCAGCCATCAATCTTACCTCTGCAGCTAACAATCGCTTGCCGAGGAAAGATTGCATGGCTGGCGCCATTTACGTTGCTGTTTTTTGTTTCGTCGAACTGGGATGTTTTTGACGAAACTTTTTTTTTCTGCTAGAATGGCAACGAAATCAAACGGATTAATTCAATTCGTCTTTTATATTGGCTAAAGTGACATAGGAGGGACTTGAAATGTCTACACGAAATACAGCAATATTTGACCTTGATGGGACATTATTGAATACATTACAGGATCTGACCAACAGCGTGAATTATTGCATGAAAAAGTATGGTGGTCCGATTTATACATGTGAAGAAGTCAGAGAAAAAGTTGGTAATGGTATCTATGTACTGATGGAAAAAGCATTGCCGGACGGACGTAATAATCCAAATTATGATGCCTGCATGAAGGATTTTCCGGTGCATTACAAAGAGCATATGATGGATAACACGAAACCATATGATGGAATTATTGACATGCTTCATGCGTTGAAAGAACATGACTATAAACTGGCTATTGTTTCCAACAAATTTGATGCGGCTGTAAAGGGACTTTGCAAAGACTTTTTTGCGGATGAAATAGAAGTTGCTATCGGTGAGTCACCTGCTATTCATAAAAAGCCGGCTCCGGATACGGTTTTTCAGGCAATGCGTGAATTAAATGTCAAACCAGAAAATTGTATTTACATTGGTGATTCAGAAGTAGATATCCAGACTGCAGCAAATGCAGGTATTCCGTGCGTCAGTGTAAACTGGGGATTCAAATCTACAGAGTTTTTAAAAGAAAATGGAGCAACACAGATTGTGTCAACACCGAAAGAGCTGGCAGACGCTATTTTAAACAAATAAAGCAAATTCACTGCTTTAGTATGAGTAAAAGAATCAGCAAGTAACGTAAGGGGATTGCAAATATTGGTTTAACATAAGTAAAAGGAACAATAAACATGCAGATTTTATGGATACGTCATGGTCAGACGAAGGGAAACGTCGAGTGGCGTTATGTCGGCAGAACGGATGAAGGGCTGACCACAGACGCAAAAGAAAAATTAAAAATGCGAAAGCAGCAGGGTATTGGATTTGAGCCGGATCAGGTTTACGCCAGTCCGATGCTGCGCTGCCGGGAGACGGCGGAGATTTTGTTTTCGGAGCAGAAAAACGTGTCATGGGATGGGCTGCAGGAAACAAATTTCGGAGATTTTGAATACAAAAATTATGAGGAATTGAAAGACGATCCGGTGTATCAGGCCTGGATCGACAGTAATGGACAGATGCTGATCCCAAATGGAGAGAGCGGCGCAGATTTTCGTAAGCGGTGCTGTGCGGCATATGAGAGATGTGTGGCAGAGGTAAGGGAAAAAGGCCTTGAGAAGATTGCAATTGTGTGCCATGGTGGTACAATTATGTCTGTTATGGAGCGATATGGCGTGCCGAAAAAATCTTTTTATGAATGGCAGGTAGGAAATGGCTGCGGGATTTTGACGGAAACGACAGAAGAAGGGGGAAACGGATATGGTATTCGGGAAATTAGTAAGTGGGAGTGAAAAAAATGAGCAGATGCAGCTGGTAACAGCGATTCGAAATGCTGTGCTGGGACAGGAACTGCATCTTTCCATAAAAGAAGAGCCGGATGCGTTTTGTATGTATGCGCTGGCTTATGAAGGGGAATTGGCGGTTGCAACCGGTGGGATTTCTTTTGATGGAGAATCCTATCAGATGAAGGAAGTGGCTGTATTGCCGGAGTTTCGAAGAAAAAAATATGGTGATTTTATTGTGCGTCTGCTGATCGACAAAGCGATGATGTCGGGAGCACAGATGATCAACGCAGATGTGCTGCAGGAAGCGGTGCCGCTTTTTGAGACGGTTGGATTTAAAGCGAATGGAGAACTGTATCAGAAAGACGGAAAGCAGTGGTTTCCGATGCAGCTTCAGGCAGGAAATATTCATAAATGTTGTAATTGACCGAGCTTTTGAGCGAGGGATACTTCTTGTCCAAAGGGCAAGAAGGGGGATCTTTAATAACATTAGATTGTTATAAAGCGCAAAAAATGTATTTTGGAGGGGATATAGAAAGCAGGTGCTTGGCTACAACTACGGCGCGAAGGAATATGAGCGTGTGAAAAAGACGATCCGAACCATGGCCGTGGTTACGATTGTGTATACTCTGGCCGTCTGGGGACTGGTTTCTGCGATTCCGGGAGCTTTTATCCGGATGTTTGGCGGAAGTGGCGATACACTGACCCTTGGAATCTCGGCAATGCATTTGTATTTCTTTGGATTTTTCTTCATGGCCTTTCAGTTTTGTGGCCAGTCCACGTTTACGGCGCTTGGAAAGGCGAGACATGCGATGTTTTTCTCTATTTTCAGAAAGATCATTATCGTGGTGCCACTGACCCTGATCCTGCCGCATTTATTTGGACTGGGCGTGCATGGTGTGTTTATCGCAGAGCCGATTTCCAATGCAATTGGTGGTCTGGCATGTTTTATTACGATGATCGTGACTGTTTACCGGAAGCTTGGCAGAGAAAAGGGCAAGCTTTTTTTTGATAAAAAGGTATGATAATGTAGAAAAGTATTATATAATGTGAAATCCCATGCTGCAGGGTGTGGGGATTTTGCATTTGTAATCAAGAAAATTTATCAGGTAAAAATACCGGCTTTGATTTGGGGGAATCGGGGCCGGTATTTTTATACACTGAAATATTTAATGATTTCATGTAATAGAAAGTTTATGAATTTGATTTAATATATGATTTCCGGTAAACAGAGGGTGGTTCTCCGATAACACTCAAAAACAGTTTGGAGTAATGCTGGGAATCTTTGAATCCCACAAGCTGTGAAATCTCGGTCAGGGATTTATCGGACTGCATCAGTTCGATGGATTTGTTGATCCGGTAAATGTTGATGTAGTTGGAGAGTGTAATCCCCATGTATTTTTTAAACAGAGTGCTTAAGTACCGCACAGATATCTGAAGCTGATCCGCAATGTCAGACTGCAGAATTTTGTACATGTAATTTTTGTGAATGTAATCCAGCGTGTAGGCCACATAACTGTTCTGGATATTTGGCTTTTCCACGGGATGATTCGGTTCTGTTTGATCCAGAATGTGGAGCATGATATTCATCAGCGATATGTTGATGTTTGCGGCGGAAAAAAGGCTGTCTGCGCTGATATGCAGATCAATGATCTTTTGCAGGCATTCATCAAAAATCTTATCGGAGGTGTGGTGATAATATGTTTTGTAATGAAAATATACCGCATGCATCATACTGATGGGATAGATGCCGCTGTCATCCAGGATCACGTTTCCAAAGGTCTCCGGACGAAAGTGGATCTGCATAAATTCACAGTCTGCTTCCTCTCCGACGGTAAGGGAATGAACCACGTTTGGAAGTATCATAATAAAATCACCGGGCTGACACTGGATCGTTTTCGGCCCGATATTCATAAAGCAGATGCGGATATGATCCGGTAGATCTCAATGGTGGTATGAATGTGCGCACCAAAATGAAACCCTGCGGATTTTTTCTGGCGAAGTGCACCTGTCAGTACATCATTTGACAGTGGCAGTGTCATATTTCTTTCGGTGTAGTTCGTATTCATGCGGGTCATCTCCTTGCTGCTGCTGTCTGTTTATTATACCAGAAGATGTGAAAAAGAGATACTGTTTATTGGAAAAACACCTGGGATCAGGATGTATGTATATGGAATAAATAGGAAATATTGGGTGCAAAACATGGAAATTCAGCGTCAATATGCAATTTTTATAAAGAATACCAGAAAAAGGACATAGATTAGAAAGAAAAAATCTTGCAAGATGCAAGAAGTTCGATTATAATAGAAAACGTTGCAAGGGGAAAATGATGTTTCTCCGTTTTTTTTATGGAATATAGATAGTATAAATTTTTAGGAGGGAAAGTTAGTATGAAAAACTTAAATCGCTGGGTATATGCGATCATCGGTGTTATCACTCTGCTTCTTGCAGGTCTGGTATACGCATGGTCCGTTATGTCCAAATCAATCGGTGCTTCCCGTCCGGACTGGACAGCAGCACAGTTATCTATGACATTTACTATGGTTATGGCATTTTTCTGTATCGGATGTCTGATTGCCGGTATGATGGCAAAAAAAGTCAGCCCGAAGATCTACATCATTCTTTCAGGAATTTTATTTTTAGCAGGATTTATGCTTGCTTCCACAACAGGCGCTTCACCGGCTACTCTGTATCTTGGATTCGGTGTTCTGTGTGGTCTTGGTGCAGGATTTGCTTACAACGCAGTTATGAGTACCATGTCTTTATGGTTTCCGGACAAACAGGGTCTGATCTCCGGTATCCTTCTGATGGGATTCGGTCTGAGCAGCTTTATCATTGGTAAAGTATTTGCAGCTGTTACACCATCTGATGGAACTGATAAATGGCAGGCAACATTCCGTATTCTTGGTATCATTATCGTAATCGTAATGGTAATCTGCAGCTTCTTCTTCGTAAAACCGGAAGCTGGCTACAATCCGGGTGGTGCTTCTGCACAGAAAAAAGCAGTTCGTGAGCCGGCTTGTGAAGTAAACACAGGAAAAATGGCAGCTATGCCGACATTCTGGATGTATTACATCTGGGCAATTCTGGTAAGTGCTGCAGGTCTTGCACTGGTTTCTCAGGCAAGTGGTATCGCAAGCCAGGTTGGTACTACTGTATCTGATGGAAATATTGCTACTGTTGTAGGTCTGATCTCTATTTTCAATGGTATCGGACGTGTAATCTTTGGTGGATTATTTGATAAAAAAGGTTACAGATTTACAATGATCCTTGATATGATTATTTTCATCATTGCAGCTCTGATCCTTGTACTTGCTCTGGTAAGCGGAAACTTCGCATTTATCATCATCGGATTTGTAGTAGGTGGACTTGCTTATGGTGGAGTTACACCGACAAACTCTGCTATCATCAGTGATTTCTTTGGTCGTGAGAACTACTCTATGAACTTCTCACTGGTAAATACAAACCTGTTGATCGCATCTTTTGCTTCTACTATCGCAGGTAAACTGTATGATGCAAGCGGATCTTTCATGACAACAATCTTCATGATGATCATCGTAACTGTTCTTGGCTTTGTTGTATCCTTCGGAGTACGCAGACCGAAAGCAAAATAATCAGATTTATGAAAATTTTGGGAAGTGGATGTCCTTTTTTGGACGTCCACTTTCTTTTTTTGACAAAATGAGTTACAATGGGCGAAGTCAGAGAGTAATTATCAGTAATAAGTGATAGAAATGGATAGATGTAAGGAACGTGAGAAATATGAAAATTGTTTTTTTAGATGATAATTCAATTGGAACGGACATTGACCTCAGTGGATTTGAGTCTCTGGGCGAGGTGGTTCGTTACGGAAGCAGCAAGCCAGAGGAAGTTCCGGAGCGTGTGAAAGACGCGGATGTGGTCATCATCAACAAGATGGAGATCAACGAGCAGACCATTGGAACAGCAGAAAATTTGAAACTTGTGTGTGTGACTGCCACAGGTACCAATAATTTGGACAAGGAATTCTTAGCAAAACGGAATATTGCATGGAGAAATGTGGCAGGCTATTCTACAGAATGTGTGGCGCAGCATACTTTTGCACTGCTGTTTTATTTGCTGGAGAAAATGTCCTATTACGACAATTATGTCAAGTCAGAGAAATATGTAAATGACGCTATGTTTACGCATTTTGCAAATCATTTTCATGAGCTTAGTGGTATGACATGGGGAATTATTGGCCTTGGTGCCATCGGCAGACGTGTGGCAGATCTGGCAAAAGCATTTGGCTGCCATGTAATCTATTATTCCACTTCCGAAAATCATACGGAGGATGGTTATGAGCGTGTAGATTTCGATACTTTACTTGAGACATCCGATGTCGTGTCCGTACATGCGCCACTGACGGAGCAGACTGAGCATCTGATGAATGCGAGTGCATTTGTAAAAATGAAAAACAGTGCGATTTTTATCAATGTGGGACGTGGACCTATCGTGGTGGAAGCTGATCTGGCAGATGCACTGGAGCAGGGTGAGATCGCAGCGGCAGGTCTGGATGTACTGAGTGTGGAGCCGATGCGTGAGGATAATCCGCTTCGCCGGATCAAGGACAGCGAGAAGCTTGTCATTACCCCGCATATTGCATGGGCGGCTGTGGAGACACGTAAACGCCTGATGGATATTATTTTAAAACAGGTGGAGGAGTTCTTTGCCGTTGAACATAAATAAATCATGAGAAAAAGTGTTGGGTTATGTTATGAAAATATCTAATGTCAAAGTTGAATATAAATAAGATCATGAGATAAAGTGTGGCGGGGAAATACACAGGTTGTGAAGGAAGGAGAACGTACTTTTATGAAAAATAAGAAATTATTGGCGAAGCTGATTTTTGTGGCAATCCTGCTCCTGATCATCTGGTATACATTCAAAGATTCAGCGGGAGATATCGTTGCACAGATTCAGAAAACATCGCTGTCAGTCCTTGTGGCGATTATGGCAGCCACCGTGATCTACCATTTGTTTGAGGCATGGATCACATGGTCACTGGCGCGCAGATATAATGCGAAATTTAAATATCGGGAAGCTGTTTACTGTGCTTTTAACTGCTCTTTTTACCGTTTATCTACACTGGGAAGTGGTTCCGGTGTGGCGGCAATCGTGTATCTTGGTAAAAAGGGGGTTGGCTATTCGGAGGCCACAGGGCTTTATATGATTCAGTACATGGTGCACAAAGTCAGCGTGGCGCTGTTCAGCGGACTGTTATTTATCCTGAACTGGAGCGTAATGTCCCAAAATTACAGAGAATACGGCGTGTATCTGGGACTGGCATATGCACTGACTGCAATCATCAGCATTGCGCTGATCATTTTTGCGGTATCCGCAAAATCCCACCGGCTGATCCTGTGGATCGTGCGTAAATTTAATAAAAACGGAAAACTGACTCCGGTACTGAAAAAACTGGAACAGAGCTGTGATATTATGGAAAAATCAACGTCAAAATTGTTGAAAGATGTACCGTCACTGATTTCCATGATATTGAAAAACATGGCAAAACTGTGTTTCTGGTATTGTATCCCATTTCTGATTCTGTTTGGAACGAATGAGATTTCCCTGTTGGACTCCCTGTCGGTCACATCTCTGTCTGTTATGACGGCAGCGGTAATTCCGACACCGGCAGGAATCGGTGCAGTGGAACTGATCATGACGAACCTTTTTGCGATGCTGGTCGGTGTGCATAAAGCCGGGGCGATCACGGTTCTGTACCGTGTGGCAACCTTTATATTCCCGTTTGTAGTGGGCGGTGTGCTGATTTTGATCAGTAAACTTGTGCATCGGCAGAAATAAGTGTATAGATAGTAAACACTAATTTGTTTAAAAATTAGCTATTGCATTTGAAAAAAGTATGTGCTATTATGTGTGCAGAAAAAGCAAAGAGATCTTCAGGGCAGGGTGATCTGAACCGAATGAAATTCGAAGCAGAGAGTCCCGACCGGCGGTATAGCCCGCGAGCGTGAAAGCGTTGATCTGGTGATTCTGACAGGCAGAAGATTCCGGAGCCGACAGTATAGTCTGGATGAAAGAAGAACAAGCGAAAATAGGACTGTTAGATGAAAAAAGGCTGATTCAGAAAGATTTGTATTCGTTCATTTAACAAAAAAGATTTTCACTCCCTGAGATTTATTTCTCAGGGATTTTCTTTTTCCATAAATTTTTTATCTGAAAGAAATTTTCGGAGCCGGGATGTAGAAATTACATCAGACAGTATGAACCGGAACTATCAGGCAACACAAAGATTTATGGCAACAGAAAATCCCTGGAAGGTTGAAGGGAGTGTTTTTTTATGCAGGAAAAAGAAGAATACATGAAACGTGCACTGGAGCTGGCGCGAAAGGGAGAAGGTCATACATCACCGAATCCGATGGTTGGCTGTGTGGTGGTAAAGGACGGACGCATCATCAGTGAGGGGTATCACGAGAAATACGGAGAATTTCATGCAGAACGGAATGCACTGACAAGATGCAGCGAGGACACCACGGGAGCTGATCTGTATGTGACGCTGGAGCCGTGCTGTCACCAGGGAAAGACACCACCTTGTACGGATATTATCATTGAGAAAAAAATCGCCCGGGTTTTTGTGGGAAGTATGGATTCCAATCCGCTGGTGGCGGGAAAAGGAGTGCAGATTCTGCGAGACCACGGCATTTATGTGGAGACCGGGATTCTGAATGAGGAATGTCTGAAATTAAACGAAGTATTTTATCATTATATCACGACAAAGACACCGTTTGTGGTTATGAAATATGCCATGACGCTGGATGGAAAAATTGCCTGTGCCACCGGGGATTCCAAGTGGGTGACAGGGGAAAAGGCCAGAGTTCAGGTGCACCGGATGCGGGGACGCTACCGGGGCATTATGGTAGGGATCGGAACACTTCTGGCAGATGATCCGATGCTCAATTGCCGTGTAGAAGGCGGTGTGGATCCGGTGCGGATCATCTGTGATTCCAACCTTCATATTCCGCTGGAAAGCCAGATCGTGAAAACGGCATCGGAGATTGAGACAATCGTGGCCTGCAGTTATGAAGCACTGAGGGCTAAACGAAAGCAGGAAAAAATCAAAAAGCTGAAAGATGCAGGAATTCAGCTGATCGGCACGGAAGGTGCACACGGCGTTAATCTGGTGGAACTGATGAAAAAACTAGGTGAGCAGAACATCGATAGCATTTTACTGGAAGGCGGAGGAACGTTAAATGCTTCCGCACTGGAAGATGGCATTGTAAATAAAGTATATGCCTATATTGCAGGGAAGCTCATCGGCGGCATGGATGCCCGTTCTCCGGTAGAAGGAATGGGAATCGACCGGATGACGGATGCGATCACATTGAAGCAGATGGAAATTGAACGGCTGGGCGATGATTTCTGTATCGTGGGATATATAAAATAGCAATCTGCAGTTAAGTGAATATAACACAATTCTTTCGGAGTAAGATCATTACCGGATCATTGGATGGAAAGAGAAATATAATAATTCAGAAACGGTAATAAATATAAAACGTAAAATTAGCGTGAAAAGAGGCGATCATAGATGTTTACAGGATTAATTGAAGAAGTGGGAACGATTCAGAACGTACGACGTGGCGCCCGATCGTGTGTACTGATCATCGGATGCAGAAAAGTACTGGAAGGTAGTCAGATCGGAGACAGCATTGCAGTCAACGGTGTGTGCCTGACGGTGACAAGCATGGGTGGCAGTTATTATACCGCAGATGTCATGGCAGAGACCATGAACCGCAGTTCTCTGGGGCAGTTAAGCACTGGAGCCAGTGTGAATCTGGAGCGGGCAATGCCGGCAAACGGCAGATTTGGTGGACATATCGTATCGGGACATATCGATGGCACCGGAACGGTGCAGAGCATTGAACCGGATGACAACGCGATCTGGTACACCATCGCAGCAAAGCCGAACCTGCTTCGTTATATTGTAGAAAAAGGTTCCATCACTATTGATGGTATCAGCTTGACGGTGGCTTATGTGGATGAACATTGTTTTAAAGTATCCATCATCCCACATACACAGCAGGTAACCGCGTTACATGACAGAGGTGTTGGCGATATCGTCAATCTGGAATGTGACATTATTGGAAAATATGTGGAAAAACTGTCGCAGCCGGCAGCGGCAGAAACAAAAAAAGAAAGTGGAATAACGGAAGATTTTTTGAAAAAATATGGATTTTAAGTTCGCAGGAATCACAAATGCGATAAATCAGCAAAAGGAAAGCCTGTAGAGGCGATTTTGCGGATGGATTCTGAATAATTACGAAAAATAGTAAAAACCTGAATGAAAGTTAAAGGAAACCTGGAGGATAAAAAGATGGCAAAAGAAATTGGAACAGTAGATGAAGCATTGCAGGATTTAAGAGACGGAAAAGTAATTTTAGTAATTGATGATCCGGACAGAGAGAACGAAGGCGATCTGATCTGTGCAGCAGAATTTGCAACACAGGAAAATGTGAATTTTATGGCATGCGAAGCTAAAGGTTTGATCTGTATGCCGATGAGCGGTGAACTTTGCGACAAACTGGGACTGGATCAGATGGTAAATGTGAACACAGATAACCATTGTACCGCATTTACCGTATCCATCGATCATGTAGATACCACAACAGGTATTTCTGCAGCAGAGCGTTCTTACACAGCATTGAAATGTGTGGAAGACGACGCAAGACCGGCAGACTTCCGCAGACCGGGGCATATGTTCCCACTGCGTGCAAAAGAGGGCGGTGTACTGGTGCGTGACGGTCATACAGAGGCAACCGTTGATCTGGCAAAACTGGCAGGTTTAAAGCCGTGTGGACTGTGCTGCGAGATCATGCGTGAGGACGGAACGATGATGCGTACCACGGAGCTGTTAGAGTTTGCCCAAAAACATGATCTGACCGTTATCACAATCGCAGATATCATCAAATATCGTCTGCAGCATGAGAGCCTGGTTCGCCGTGAAGCAGACGCAAAACTTCCGACAAAATACGGCAACTTTGAGATTTACGGTTATGAAAATATTTTAAACGGAGATCATCATGTAGCACTTGTTATGGGCGATGTGGCAAACGGTGAGCCGGTACTCTGCCGGGTACATTCCGAGTGCCTGACCGGAGATGTGTTTGGCTCCAGCCGTTGTGACTGTGGAGAGCAGTTAGATGCAGCACTGAAAGCCATTGCAAAAGAAGGCAGAGGAGTATTGTTATATCTTCGTCAGGAAGGCCGTGGCATTGGTCTGATCAATAAATTAAAAGCATACGAGCTGCAGGAGCAGGGCTACGATACCGTAGAAGCAAATATCAAGCTTGGCTTCCCGGCTGATATGCGTGAATACGGTGTGGGTGCACAGATCCTGAGCGATATCGGAGCGAAACGTCTGCGTCTGCTGACAAACAACCCAACCAAGATCACAGGACTTGCAGGATATGGCATCACCATTGAGGAGCGTGTGCCGATCCAGATCAAAGCACAGAAATTCGACTATTTTTACCTGAAGACCAAACAGGAAAAAATGGATCATATGACAAACTATGAATAGAATGAATCTGGTGTCTGTGAAGATTAGTGCAAAATAAATTGTTTGAAGAGATTTTGTAAAGTAAGTAAATACAAAGTGATAAAAGAAGTAAAAAATATAAAGTAAAAATCAGAAATAAACGTAAAAATTTAAAATCAGGAGGATAAGAAAATGAGAGTTTTAGAAGGAAATGTAGTAGCAGAGGGCATTAAAATCGGTATTGTAGCAGCACGTTTTAACGAGTTTATCGTATCAAAACTGGTTGGCGGCGCACAAGATGCCTGCATTCGTCATGGTGTAAAAGATGAGGATATCGATCTGGCATGGGTTCCGGGTGCATTTGAAATTCCAATCGTTGCAAAGAAAATGGCACTTTCCGGAAAATACGATGCAGTACTTTGCTTAGGCGCTGTTATTAAAGGTTCTACAAGTCATTATGATTATGTATGCGCTGAGGTCAGCAAAGGAACTGCTATGGTTGGTCTTGAGACAGGTGTACCGACACTGTTCGGTGTACTGACCACAGACAACATTGAGCAGGCCATCGAGCGTGCCGGCACAAAAGCAGGAAACAAAGGTTTTGATGTTGCCTGCTCCGCTATCGAGATGGTAAATCTGATGAAAAACATTTAATCTGAAATATCCGAAAAAAGAAAAAACAGGTATTCAATGGAATAAAGCAATGACATCTGCGGCGGTCGATACGATTGCCGCAGTTTTTGTCGCAATTTCTTCGGATGGTACCTTCAGATCAGGAATGCATACTACCGGGATATCTGCTGTGGATGCGGCCAAAATACCGTTTTCGGAATCCTCCAGTACAAGCGCATGTTCTGGTCTGATATCCGCACGCTGACAGGCAGTCAGAAAAATATCAGGGTTCGGTTTGGAACGCGGTACCTGATCGCCGCCAATGACAAAGGCAAAATATTTATCAAGTTTTGCCAGACGCAGATATTCAGCGACAATGTCATGCTTTGTGGAAGATGCCACGCAGCATGGAATGTTGTTAGCTGCAAACCATGCGAGAAGTTCCGGGATGCCCGGTTTTACCGGCGGTCCGTCGCGGCGGATTTTTTCCGTGACAAGTGTGCGGCATTTCCGGCTGATCGCTTCTGCCGGGTAATCGTCCCCGTAGAGCCTGTGCAGAATGTCCAGTAATTGCTGCCCGCAGGTTCCGAGGGTGTGGATGTAATCGTCTTTTTGCTGGGTGTAACCGTATTCTTTCATGACACCGTCTTTGGTGGTCATAAAGAGCCGTTCTGTGTCAAAAATCAGACCATCCATATCGAAAATCGCAAGTGCGGGAAGTTGAAGTTTTGAATTCATGATATATAGTAATTCCTTTCGTTAATAGGGCATGTAAGTTGTTGTAATTATTTTTTAGTATACAGGAAATGAGTCTGAATGGAAATGAAAAATAATCAAAATAATTAAATAAGATAAGTAAATCTGCGACAGTCGATACGATTGTCGCAGATTTTGTTTTTTTTATAATATAAAGGTTAAATACTTTCAAACTCGTCGATGATCTCCTGTGATGGCGGAGCGGTCAGCAGGCTGACAATTACGATGGCAGCTGCGGAGCAAAGGAACGCCGGCAGCAGTTCGTAGATACCAAGGAGGCCGCCTTGTGGTGCAATCAGGAATTTCCAGATAAATACCATGGAACCACCCACGATCATTCCTGCCAGGGCACCGTTTCGGTTGGAACGTTTCCAGAACAGTGCAAAGAGCATAACGGCACCGAAGGTAGCACCAAATCCTGCCCATGCGAAAGATACGATACGGAAGACGGAGCTGTCCGGGTTACGGGCAAGGAATACGCTGATAGCTGCAATGACCAGAACCGTGATGCGCGCCATCATCATGGACTGTTTTTTCGTACATTTGATTCCGAAGCAATCCTGCAGCAGATTTTCTGAAATACTGGAAGATGCTGCAAGCAGCTGGGAATCGGAGGTGGACATGGTACTTGCAAGGATACCTGCAAGGATCAGGCCTGCCATCAGTACGGCGAGGAATCCGTGATTGCTTAGCAATACAGCAGTTCTGACGATCAGTGTCTCTGACTGGGAGGAATTTTCCAGTACAGCCATAGCACCCGCTTTTGTCATGGCGTTTCCGATGATACCGATAAAGATTGCGATAAACATGGAAATAACAACCCAGACAGAAGCGATACGGCGGGATGTTTTTAACTTGTTTTCGTCTTCAATGCCCATGAAACGCAGCAGGATATGCGGCATTCCAAAGTAACCTAAGCCCCATGCCAGTGTGGAAGCGATGGTCAGTCCGTTGTACGGAGTGGTTCCGCCGGTTGTGGTATCGTGGGACATGGTCATGCTTAAGTATCCTTTCAAGGACTGGGCGTTTGTGATAACTGCATCTACACCACCGGCTGCATGAATGCCGTAGACCAGTACAACAATCAGAGCACCTGTCATGATGATACTCTGGATCAGGTCTGTCATGCTTGCAGCCAAAAAGCCGCCGAGGGAGGTGTAAGCTACAATGATGACAGCACTGACGATCATGGCAGGCATATACGGAACACCGAACAGTGTGGCAAACAGTTTGCCGCAGGCAGCGAATCCGGATGCAGTATACGGTACAAAGAAAATTACGATCATGATCGCTGAAATCGCTAGCAGGGAATTACTTTTGTCCCGATAGCGGTTTGCAAAAAAGGACGGGATCGTAATGGAATTATTTGCTTTGTGGGAATAGCGGCGCAGACGTTTTGCAACGATGAGCCAGTTTAAGTAAGTTCCGATGGCAAGCCCAATGGCGGTCCAACCAGCTTCGGCACAGCCGGACAGATATGCGACGCCCGGAAGTCCCATCAGCAGCCAGCTGCTCATGTCAGAGGCTTCGGCACTCATGGCAGTCACGATCGGGCCGAGTTTTCTGCCGCCCAGGTAAAAGTCGGTGGAATCATTATTTTTTCTGGAATAGAGAACGCCGACCCATACCATGACACCCAGATAGATGATCATGATGATCAGCATTCCAATTGTGTTTACGTTCATAAAAATCAATCTCTCCTTTACTACGTTACTTCAACAAACTGTGAAAAGTATATCATGAATAAAAACGGACTGCAACAAAGAATGAAACATTGTCTGCCGCAAATGAAAAAAATGAAAAATATGTGAAAAAATAGCAAAAAAGTAGTGACGGGTTGTGAAAAATAGACAAAAGTGGTAAAATGATTTTACAGTTCACGAAGGATAAAGGCGAACTGCAAGGAACAGATTTTTGGAGGAATATTTATCATGAAAAAAACCGTAGGAAAGCTGCTGAGTGTATTGCTGATCGCCATGCTTGCGCTGGCAGGATGTGGAACAAAAGATGCAGGAACGGCGGATGGAAGTGCTGCGGCAGAGACAGCAAGTGCTTCGGTAAAATCAAAGGTGAAATTTGATGGTGTTTACATTGCAGGAGATACAGTAAAGATCCAGATGAACTTAGATGAGGATGGGAACTGCGATTATGGTTATACCGGTATGTATAAGCTGATTACAAAGGAGGACGGAACCAGGATCCTAAATCTGATCTATTATGGAGAAGAAAAAGAGAATAGCAGTGACAGCCAGATTGCATATGATACTTATGTAATTCAGCAGAATGAGGATGGCACTTATACCAGATGCAAATTCACCGAAGGCGAGACACCGGATTATACAGAGGGAACAGTCATGACGCTGAAAAGTGGTGATGACAAGATCATGACAGACGATGAATTTGATGCAGAATATGAAGCCGAGGGTGGAGCTTACCTTCAGCTGAGTGCGGATGGCACATTCGTATTTGGTGTACATATGAAATACGCAGCAGATAAAGAACAATTTGAATTAATCGGGGGAAGCGGATCATCTGTATACACTTACGAGACAGACGACAATCAGGATTCTCTTGTTTTGAAAAACAGTGATGGGGATACTACAATGAGTTTGCAGCGGAAGGAGAATTGATTTATGAAAGCAGAAGGAAATGGGTTGAATTATCAGGAACTGGCAGAACGTTTCTATGCGTTAGATACGGAGGTTTACGAGGCATCCGGAAGTGAATTGGGTAAAGTTTTTCCGGGACCGAAGCATATTTCAGAGAAACAGATCCTGAAAGATATCGAGAAAGAGGATTCAGAAAAAATCAAAGATGAACTGATCCTGATTGGAAATATGATCAAAATCATTCAGGAGAGCGGCGGACGGTATGAAGAGTTTTTTATCCGATATGAGCATTTGTGCGAAGATATGATGAAAGTACTGGAAGATGA
This sequence comes from Lachnospiraceae bacterium, assembly GCA_963617435.1. Taxonomy (GTDB): domain Bacteria; phylum Bacillota; class Clostridia; order Lachnospirales; family Lachnospiraceae; genus Eubacterium_I. The sequence continues at coordinate 23,333 of CAVEOS010000010.1, read as the reverse complement.
CGGTTTCTGCGATTGGATTACCAGAGATTTCACACAGGATCGTTTTGGGCTGATGCATAAGAAGGAGACGGATCATATCGTGGTATGTATCGCCCGGGAGACTGGCGCAGGCGGACATGAGATTGGATCCAGACTGGCAGAAAAACTTGGATTTTCTTTTTATGATGATTCTGTATTGGATCTGATGATTGATGAGATGGATGAAAAAATGCCTGGTATCGGTGGCAAGGATGCGCATTATATCAAACAGAGCCGCGTGATCAAAACCATCGCGCAGGCCGGTGACTGTGTTATCGTAGGACGCAGCTGTGGTCATGTACTGATGACAAATAACATCCCGCGTCTGAGCGTGTTTATCGGTGCACCGTATGAGAACCGTGTGCGCAGAAAAATGCTGATCAACCGGCAGGACCGCAGAGAGGCAGAGGAATTCATCCGCCGCAACGACAAGCGTAGAAAAACTTCTTATGATTATTATACCGGCAAGAAATGGGGCAATCCGGCAGACTTTGATATCTGCATCAACAGCGCATGCTATGGTATTGAGGGCAGTGTGGAGCTGCTGGAGAGACTGGTAAAATATTCACTTGACTTAAAAAAGTAGGCGTAAAACGCTAATTAAATTATTTAACAAAACACCTGTAGGTATTGTGTGATGAACGCAATTCTTACAGGTGTTTTATGACCAGGTACAGAAAGGACTTCTATGAAAAACGAAACACAGACACCGCACAAGCGACGTGTGCGTTATAAAGGAAAATATCCGAAAAAATTTGAAGAAAAATACAAAGAATTACAGCCGGAAAAATATCAAGATACCATTGAGCATGTCATCCGCAAAGGCAACACGCCTGCGGGCATGCATATTTCCATTATGGTAAAGGAAATCCTGGATTTTCTGGAGATCAAGCCGGGACAGGTCGGTTTTGATGCAACCTTAGGTTATGGCGGTCACACAAAAGCCATGATGGAGTGTCTTCAGGGAGAAGGCCACATGTATGCCACGGACGTGGATCCGGAAGAATCCGCAAAGACCAGAAAGCGTCTGGCGGATCAGGGTTTTGGCGAGGATATGCTGACGGTAAAACTGCAGAACTTTTGTACTATTGATGAGATTGCAAAAGAAGTCGGCGGTTTTGATTTTATTCTGGCGGATCTTGGAGTGTCCTCCATGCAGATCGACAATCCGAAACGTGGTTTTTCTTATAAAGTGGATGGGCCGCTGGATCTGCGCCTGAATCAGGAAAAAGGAATCAGTGCAGCAGAACGTCTGGACAATATTTCTTTTGAAGAATTAGCAGGCATGTTGGATGAAAACTCAGATGAGCCGTACTGCGAGGAGATCGCGGAGGCCATCGTAAAAGAAATCCGCAGAGGAAACCGCATTGATACAACGACAAAACTGCGTCAGGTCATCGAAAAAACATTGGAATTCCTGCCGGAGAAAGAGCGCAAAGACACGGTGAAAAAGACCTGTCAGAGAGTTTTTCAGGCGCTTCGTATTGATGTGAACCGGGAATTTGAAGTGCTTTATGAATTTATGGAAAAGCTTCCGGGGGCTTTAAAACCGAGCGGAAGAGTGGCAATCCTGACGTTTCATTCTGGGGAAGACCGTCTGGTGAAGAAAGCTTTAAAAGATGGTTACAAGACTGGCATTTATGCGGATTATGCAAAAGATGTCATTCGTCCGTCTACACAGGAATGTGCACAAAATGGGCGTGCCCGTTCTACGAAAATGCGCTGGGCGATCCGGTCTGATATAGAAATTTGAGTAAAAATAAAAAGGTGAAATGAGCAGAAAAGAGATTATTTTTCTGTACATATTTTAGAATGAGATTCCGAAAGAAATCTCAGATATATTTAATAGGTGTATATATTAGGTTTAGTCGGTTTAGAAAGAAGAGAATAAGGTGAAAAAAAATAAGTATGAGATTGATATGTGCAATGGCTCGATCATGGATAAACTGATCTCCTTTGCACTGCCATTAATGTTGTCAGGCGTCTTACAGCTCATGTTCAACGCGGTGGATATTATTGTAGTGGGTAGATTCAGCGGAAGTCAGGCACTGGCAGCGGTTGGTTCTACGACAGCGTTGATCGCTGTTTTTACAAATTTGTTTATTGGAATTTCGCTGGGAGCAAATGTACTGGCAGCCCGTTTTTATGCGGCAGGCCGTGACAAAGAAATGTCAGAGACGGTACATACAGCCATCATGCTGGCGCTGATCAGCGGAATCGTCATGGCATTTGTCGGCGTGATTTTTGCAAAAGGTGCCCTGGAGCTGATGGGAACACCGGACGACGTTATAAATTTATCCACATTGTATATGAGAATTTATTTCTGTGGAATGCCGTTTTTTATGCTGTATAACTACGGTGCGGCAATTCTGCGTGCGGTGGGAGATACGAAGCGGCCGCTGATCTTTTTGCTGATCTCCGGATGCACCAATGCGGCGTTGAATCTGCTTCTGGTCATCAAATTTGATATGGGCGTGGCAGGTGTCGGCATTGCGACTGTTATTTCACAGATGATCTCCTGCGTGCTTGTTCTGCGGTGTCTGCACCGGACGGATAGCAGCTACCGGCTGTATTTTTCAAAATTGAAGATCAAAAAAGCATATATGCTGCAGATTTTTCAGGTTGGAATCCCGGCGGGAATACAGAGTACGGTCATTAACTTGTCAAATGTGTTGCTGCAGTCTTCCGTAAACTCTTTTGGTTCTACGGCGATGGCAGGCTATACAGCGGCAAACAATCTGTTTGGATTTTTATATGTGTCCGTCAACTCCGTGACACAGGCTTGCATGAGTTTTACAAGTCAGAATTACGGCGTTGGAAAACTGAAACGAATGGACCGCGTACTGCGTGACTGCATCATTCTGACAGTGAGTGTGTCACTGGTGATTGGTGTCGGTGTGTATGTGTTTGGACCGGAGATTCTGCAGATTTATACGACGGATCCGGATGTCATCCAGTGTGCCATGGAGATTTTGCTATATACAACGGTAACGTATTTTTTCTGCGGATTGATGGATCTGTTTCCGGGTGCGCTGCGAGGCATGGGACATTCTGCGGTGCCGATGATCTTGTCCGTTATCGGAACGGTAGGAACACGAATTTTCTGGATTTATGGTATTTTCCCGAATCACAGATCCTTGTCAATTTTATTTATTTCCTATCCGGCGTCATGGATTTTGACGATCATCATGCAGGTGATCTGTTTCTATTTCGTGCGGCGGCATGTGCATCGGACGCATCAGGATACGGAGAGTCTGGCAGAAGCATAAAAAATAACGATGTAATAAGAAAAGGAACATTCCTGGATTTCCAGGTTTGTTCCTTTTTTGAAAATGTTACAGAATAGGGTTAAAAAGCATAGAAAAAAGTTACAAAACAGGATTAAAAAGTGCAGAAAAATGTTACAGAAAGGTATTATATATACATGAAAAAATGTTGCAATACTATGTATTAGAATGCGACAACAGCATAAAATCTTGAGAAGAAAAGGGGTTACTGGCAATGTTAAAAAGAGATGTATATCAGAAACTTTCAGACTGGAAAGAAGAAAAGAATAAGAAAGCATTATGTGTGATCGGAGCATACGTTAAAATAGGACTAAATCAAGAGAAACCTTATAAAACAAGGGTTTGAATGATTTAAGTCCTACTTTTTTATACCAATTTTGAGGTAAGGATTAGGACGGCGCCGAACGAATCAATACCTACAATGTTATATTATCTGGCTGATTACTGGATAATGAGAAGATTGTGAGGTGAACTATAAATTTCTGGTATAATCTGATTCTGTTTCCACATACTAGATGTACAACAAAATTATGGAAAGTATATCAGATGTGAGAAACAGGAGGTTTTTTATTATATGAAGGCAACAGGAATTGTGCGTAGAATCGATGATCTGGGGCGTGTGGTGATTCCGAAGGAGATACGTCGGACGCTGCGGATCCGTGAGGGAGATCCACTGGAGATTTTTACGGATCAGAATGGCGCGGTGGTGTTGAAAAAATACTCTCCAATCGGGGAATTGAGCACGTTTGCGGCACAGTACGCAGAGAGCATGGCGGCTGCGTCTGGAAGTTTAGTATGCGTGACAGATCGGGATCATATCATCGTGGCGGCCGGAAATGGAAAAAAGAATTATGACGGGAAGCCGGTCAGCCAGGAGATGGAGCAGTTCATCGAGGCCCGGGGCTGCCAGGTGGCAGGCGCACAGGAAAAAGAGTGTCCCAAATTGACACTTGACGATAATATGCCGTATCAGACGCAGGCGCTGGCAACGATCATCTGTGAGGGAGATGCGATTGGCGCAGTGGCGTTGTGCAGTGCGGAAGCACCGGATACTGTCGGGGAAGTGCAAGGGAAGCTGGCGCAGGCGGCAGCGGTGTTTCTGGCGAAACAGGTGGAACAGTAAATCTTGTTTGTCGTTTAAAGAACAAGCTGGAACAAACTTCAATGCAGGCACGACCAATTTCCTATCTTCGTTGCGCCGCTTATTTCCAAAGCGGAGGTTTCACCTCCACTTAGAAGTGCTCCGCATAAATGTGCAGAGATTCGATTTTGAAATATGTCTGCTTCGCAGACCCGAATCTCGCACCAGAACTTGCCAACGCAAGTTCTGATTAAACCCGCGAACTCTCCGCTGGTCGGGCTATGCTCACTCCGATAACGGAAATCAGTCTACCGCCTTGCCATGAAGTTTTGTCTCCAGCCGGTTCTATTTACACGACGACACCGCGTACCACGCATGCATACAAGATAATGACATAATATTTGTTATGTTGCATGCGCAGATAGATAATCAGATTTGCAAACATATGATTTGATCATGGTAGGAATTTGCAAGCTAAATAATTTCATAACATAAATAAAAAATCAGAGAAAATTTCCTCGACGAGCGGTTCAGAGAACGACTGAGTTTTGCGAGTTTTGCGCGAACGGGAAACGACCAGCTTTTATCGGAGTTGGAAGTGAGCGCGATAAAACCGAAGCAAAACGAGGGGAGTGAACGGTTAGTGAGTGAGGAAATTTTCTCTGATTTTTTACATATATTAAATTATAACCAATACTATAAACAAGAATTTTATGTTAATATGTTATAAACACGAACAAACATTTGGGATGGTCTTACAGACGTTTTTAAGGAGACAAACATTTTATGAGATTTATACATATCGCAGATGTTCATCTGGGCGTTATCCCGGACGCAGAAATGCCCTGGAGTGAAACACGCAGCCGTGACATCTGGAACAGTTTTCGACTGGTAATTGAACAGGCGCGCGCACAGCAAGTGGACTTGCTTCTGATCGCAGGGGATTTATTTCACCGACAGCCATTGAAACGGGAGCTGAAAGAGATCGCGGCATGGTTTGCGGAAATCCCGGGGACGGAAGTGGTTCTGGTCGCGGGAAATCATGATTTTTTACATGCGAAGTCTTATTACAGGACATTTCCTTGGACGGAAAATGTGCATTTTATTCTGGAACGGGATCTGACGGCGGTGCATCTGGAGCGGATTCATACGACGGTATGGGGATGCAGTTTCTGGGATAAGGAAGATGCCAGAGCAGTGTATGGCAGCGAGGCTCTGCAAAAAGTGATGCAGAATAAGGCAGCGCGAAATATCCGTGGAACTGAGTACGATGTGTCGCTGGCACAGGGCGTAATTGGACGATTGGCAGATGTGGGACAGACAGATCAGAGACGGGAAAATTTTCAGATTCTGCTTGGACATGGCGGTGATGACAGACACCATCCATTTCGGACAGATGACATCATGGCGGCCGGATTTGGTTATGCGGCCTTTGGTCATATTCATAAAGCAGCGCAGCTGGTTCCGGGAAAAATCGTGATGGCTGGTTCTCTGGAACCGACAGATTGCAACGATTTTGGACCGCATGGGTTCTGGATGGGGGAAATGACGGAGCGTGTCACCCGTGTTTCTTTTTATCCAATCAAAAAATGTGAATATATTCGGCAGGAAGTGAACGTGACGCCGGATATGTCGGCGCATGCAGTGGAGGAGCTGGTGCAGCAGGAGCTGAACGGTCGGGAGCCATATCAGATTTCCCATGTCATTTTACGGGGATATCGGGATGCGGATATTTCACTTCCATTACAGGAAATCAGTCAGATGGAGCGTGTAGTGCGTGTGGTGGATGAGACTGAACCGGATTATCAGTTTGATTTGGTGAAAAAGCGTTACGAAGGGACTTTGCTGCAAAAATACATTGAGGTTATGGAGCAATATCCGGATCCGGTGCAGGGCAAAAAAGCGCTGTATTACGGTGTGCAGGCGATGTTGAATGCCATGGGAGAAGGACAGGAGACGCAGAATGATTATTAAAGAGGCGAAAATTGGAAAATTTGGTAAGCTGGAAAATGTGCAGTATCAGTTCTCACCACAGATCAATGTGATCTACGGACCAAATGAGTCGGGAAAAAGTACGCTGATGCAGTTTTTGAAAGCGATGCTGTTTGGATTGGAAAAGACCAGAGTGCGGAAAACACTGGATGCTTATAATAAGTATGAACCCTGGGACACGCCGGCGTATTTTTACGGATCCATGATTTTTGAGACCGGCAATCAGGAGTTTTTGCTGGAACGTAATTTTTATCATAAGGAACGGCGCGTGCGCCTGGTCAATGTGCGGGACGGAGAGGAGCTTTCCGTGGAATATGGTGATCTGGATATGCTGCTTGGAAATGTCAGCGCGGCGGCGTATGAAAATACCTGCTGTATCGGGCAGGAGCAGCTTCTGCCGGGGCGCGAACTTGGTGTATTGCTGGAGGATGAGCGCAGCAATCTGGCGCAGACCGGAAGCGGGGCATTTCAGCTGTCGGAAGCGTTGCAGGAACTGGAGCGGAAACGTAAAAATACAGAGAAGAAGCGGAAAGAACTGGAACAGCAGCGGCTGTCCAAAATCCGTCAGTTGGAAGTAAAACAACAGGTGCTGGAACAAAATGTATCTGAGCTGAAGGCGCAGCAGAGCTGCCAGAGTGCACAGCAGGATACGATGCAGGAGCAGACACTGCAGCTGCAACGGAGCGTGAAACCGCTGCAGGAAAGATACCAGTCAGTTTGCCAGCAGGAACAGAAGCTTCAGAAAACTGTGGCGCGGCAACAGGCCGCATGGGAGCAGTTGGAGCAGGAGCGTGCAAGACGAGAACAGTTAGAATGGGAGCAATCAGAGAGGAAACATGCAAGTCGAGAACAGCTGGAAAGGGAACGATCAGAGAGGAAACGTGCAAGACGGGAACAGCTGGAATGGGAAGACTCAGAGTCAGAGGATGGACAGAAGTCTGGGAAAAGTGCTGGATTTTCACCGTTATTGTTGATTGGTGTGTCAGGATTGATTCTGGCACCAATTTTGCGAGCATCCATTGATGGATTCCAGAAAATAGCACCGATCTTGAATGTGATCTGCATCATTTTGATCCTGGCAGGACTCATATCTGCATACAACAAGAATAAGAAGAAAAAAAGTAATGAACTTACATATGATAATCATAAGAAGCAAAACGATAGTGAATTTACTTATGCTGGACATAAAGAACTGAATAGCAGTGAACATGAGCATGGACAGAACGATTTTGAACAATTGAAAGCACAGTCTGCAGAATTGGAACAAAAAAAGACTATTTTGGAACAGCAATTGAGTCAAATTCAGGAAGAAAAAAGTAGTCTTGAAAATCAGCTGCGTGACTTAAAAAATCAACAGAAATCACTTCAACTTCAATCCGCCCGCCAGGAAGGTTCCGGGGATCAGCTTCAGAACCAGCTTCAGGAAAAAGAAGTGGAACTGGAAAATCTGTCGGAGCAGACAGCAGAACTGCAGCTGGAAACTCAGGAAGAAAAAGATGTGCGTTCTGATTGCGAAGCACTGGAACTGGCGGCAAACACAATGTCCCGCCTGGCGGCTCAGATGTCAAAAACACTGGAGTATACTTTAGATAAAGAAATGTCAGCAATATTGACGCAGATTACCGATGCAGTACATAGCGAACTGCAGATGGCGGATGCGCGAAAAATTATGCTGTTGGATCAGACACAGAAACGTGTACCGGAAAGCTATAGTCAGGGAACCATGCAGCAGGCGTATTTTTCCTATCGGATGGCAGCAGGAAAACTGCTCACAAGAGAGGAGTCATTGCCGTTTTTGCTGGATGAGACATTTGCAAGTTATGATGAAATGAGACTGCGTCAGACGCTGCGGTGGCTGGCAGAACAGGAAAACCAGATCTTTCTTTTTGCCTGCCGAGACACAGAAATTCGATTGCTGCAGGAAGAAGGCATACCATTTCAGAAAATTTGCTTATAGAAAGTCCAGTTCACCCGCGCCATTCGCAAAAGAGCTCGCTTGCGAGCGATACTTCTTGAACTTGTTTCAAGAAGGCTAAAACGATTAATTTTGCTCATAAGAAGGCGCTCCCTACGTCACAATATATTTAGATAACTTTTCGTGCAAGCACGAGCGTTATCTGAATATATGTGACGAGTGAACTGGTGAAAAAAATAAAAAATTATGTTGTGTTCTAACGCAAGATATGAGAGAATAAGAGATAATCGTGAAAAACCATAGTTCGCCTGGACTATTTACAATAGTTGAGAATATAGTAGGGCAAATTACTGGTGTAGAAAAGTGAAGGAGATAGATAGATGGACGTAGACCTTGGGCAGTTAAGAGAGCCGTGCGCCTGCGGAAAGGAACATAATATTGATGTCGAGAAGATCGTCATCGAATCCGGAGCAGTGAGACAACTGGAAGACATTTTACAGGAGTTTCAGAACCCGGTATTTATATGTGACAGTAATACGCGGACGGCGGCGGAACCGTTTTTAGAGGAAGAATTTAAGGATTATCCGGTCATTGAACTGAATCCGGAAGGACTTCAGGCAGACAACCGTGGTGTAAACAAAGTGATGAAACAACTGGATTATTGTGACAGAGGATTAAGCAGTGTCTCTGTGGACGTGCTGGTGGCCATCGGCGGAGGAACGATTCATGATCTGACCCGTTATGCAGCAACCGAGTACGATATTCCATTTGTTTCTGTGCCGACAGCAGCCAGTGTGGATGGATATGCGGCAAATGTGGCAGCGCTGACCTGGGATGGATTGAAGAAAACCGTTGCAGGCGTGGCTCCGCGTTGGATCCTGGCAGACACTGATATTTTTGGTGCGGCACCGTCGAGACTTACCGCATCCGGTGTGTCCGATTTTCTTGGAAAATATATTTCCATTCTGGATTGGAAAGTCGCACATCTGGTCACAGGCGAATACATCTGTGAGGAAGTGTGTGATCTGTTGGAAAAAGCATTGCGCGATGTCAGCAGAGTACTGGATGATATCCGTTTCGGAGACAAAGAGGCTATGGAAAAACTGATGTACGCCCTGATTTTGTCAGGTCTGTGCATGCAGATGGTAGAGAGCCCGCGTCCGGTATCCGGAGCAGAGCACATGGTATCCCATTTGTGGGACTTAAACGTGCTGAATGAGCAGACCAAGGCACTGCATGGAGAGCAGGTCGGGATGGGACTGCTTCTTGTGACGGATTATTATAAAAAACTCGGATATGCTATCCGGCATAAAAAAGTAACTGTAAAATCGGAAACAGCCAAGGGACTTGAAATGAGTCTGTTGGAACATACATTTGGAAAAAAAGGCCTGTTGGAAGGAATTCTGACAGAAAATACGCCGAATCCACTGGAGAACATCGATCTGGAAGAATTAGAAGAACAGCTTCCGGAAATCGAAGACCTCATCGATGATCTCCCGGATGCAGACGACATGTATGCAAAGCTGCATGAAGCAGGTTGCGTACGCGAAATGTCGAATCTGGGAATCACAGAAGAAGAGGCAAAACTCACTCTTCAGAGCAGCCCGTATGTCAGAAATCGTCTGACACTGTTACGGTTGTCCAAACTCCTGGAGTGGTAATGCCTGCAAGTCGCATCAGCGGCACAGTGGGATGATCGCACCGGTGGCACAATGTAGATTAAAATTCAAAAATGAAATAAAAAATGTGAAACAAGACGGTAGAGCAATTTTCGTTACAGGAGCGAGCATAGCCCGCCTCCGTGAGTGTGTCTGAGCCGACAGCTGGTTTTGCTGTGGCGAGTTCGCGGGAGGAGGCGGAGATAAGCGGCGCAGCGTATGCAGAAAATTGTTCGTGTCTGTTTCACATTTTTTTATTTTTTTTGAATTTTCAATGTCTTCCCATCATCGGCACAGATAATCCCAAATCTTGAAGGACAACTCATACAAAAACAGCAAATGACTATCCGAAATCGAAATCTCCAGCACTTCTTCAATCTTTTTCACCCGATAAAAAAACGTACTCCTGTGAATATGCAGAAATTCCGCCGTTTTCGCCGCATTCCGGTCATGCTCCAGATACGCCCGCAGCGTCTCCACAAAATCTGTATGATACGTTTTATCATAATCCTGCAGCTGAAAAATATGATAATGAATACCAACTTCCAGTCCCTGATAATCACACTTGGAAAACAGATATTCCGGTAGCGCATCCGTGCTGTAAAACAGATTCTGCTCCGGCTTCTGCAAATCGGAAAGCTCCAGCGTGTGCAGCGCCTGATTGTAAAAAATACGGATTTTCAAAATATCCGCAAACGGCTGGCTCAGGCTGACTTTCAGGTGATTGCGCTCCGCAAAAAGCTCCAGCGGATCTGTCAGTTTCGGGTTTAACTGCACCGGCGTGTCCTGACTGATCAGCAGGATAATATTATTTTTGTATACAACAGACATGGCATTCGGATAAACCTGCCGCAGGGAAGCCATCTGACGTTTGTTGAACAGATCGCTGTTGTGTGGTTCCGGGCAGTACAAAATGGCCAGACAGAAAAACTTGCCAAAGCGGCGGTTTAAAAGTTTCAGCCGGGCTTCGATGATATTTACATCGTTGAAGCGGCCTTCTAATAGTTCCGTCAGAAATGTCTCATATTGCAATCCTGTTTTCTGTACAAAAAATTCATGTTTCTGCATCTCGATTGCACAGATGTCGGAAAAGGCAGTGATCAGCCGCAGCTCATGTTCACTGGCCTCGGCTTTCTCCGGCAGACAAAGTGCCACGTAGCCGGTCATGACATGCTGGATACGGATGCCGCAGAAAATCCAGTTTGTATCCGGGTGATCTTCTGTCTGAATAAAAAAGGCCTGATTGTTTTTATAAATTTGATGCTCAATCTGCAGGCGGCGCAGACTTTCCACTTCCTGGGAACTTAAGAAAATACCTTCCTCGCTTTTTTCCATACCGAAAGGAAGCTTGTGCATCAGCGGGGAAACAGCGATCATGCTGTAACTTGCATCAAGCACGGACATGGGACGATGCAGAAAAGACTCTGCCCGAAGGATCAGATCATCCAGTCCGCGGCCGCTGTAAAGCAGGTGATAAAGGTCGTTGATCTCCTGCTGTAAGCGGAATTCAAAGGCCAGACGGTCATTCAGAAAGCGGAAGGTTTCGGTTATTTCCGGCATATTTTCTACCAGGATAACAGAAAAACTTCTATTCATATTTATGTCTGAGTTATCATTGCTTTCATCTATATCTGATGCAATACTTTTTCCAATTTCGCTGTTTGCATCTATCAGAAGTACTGGAATCTGAGTCTGCTCTGAAACAGCATTCACTTCCAAAGCAGTATCATTCTCAAAAAAATCAGCCTGCCCATTCTCATTTCCAGCAATTTTCTCCAAAACATCATCCGAACCCAGATAAAGCGTATCCCCGCACAGAACAGTATCCGGTCGGAGCATATCGATCCGGCTGACGAACCGCTCCGTGTCATATTTGTTTTTTGCCTTGCAAGAGTAAGTTTTCTGTAACTGATCAAGCAGTGTTTTTAACGTGATCATAAAGTATTCCCCCTGAACATAAGTGACAGATATTTCATTCGACATTTGTTGAAAATAAAGCCAAAAGGGTGAATGATTTTCAACAGCTGTTTGAAGCTTTTTTGCAATCCCCATGTTATAATTTTATCAGTGATTATAGTGACAGTGTACCATAATAGTACCGTGCACGTCAAAAATATATCAAAACATCAGGAAGGTGTGATGTTCCTGAAACATGAGAACAAAAATCAGAACGACAACTGTTGAATGAAGAAGAACAGAAGGGAGAAAAACATGGCAGTCATTACGATTGACGGCACACGTCTGGAAGTGCCGGAGAACAAAAATGTATTGGAATGTGCGCTGGAAGCCGGAATTTATATTCCGCACCTCTGTCATCATCCGGATCTGCCGGAGAATGGTTCCTGCCGCATGTGTATTGTAGAAGTAGAAGGTCAGGAAGGCGTAACCACATCTTGTACCCTGCGTGCACAGGATGGCATGGTCGTACATACCACAAGTGAGCGGATCAACAAACTCCGTACCCTGGCACTGGAACTGCTGCTTGCAGGACATCCGGAAGATTGCTCCACATGTCCGAAATACGGTAACTGCGAGCTTCAGACATTGATCCAGTACATTGGTGCAAACAACGCACGTATGCGAACCCGTATCAAAGGTATCAAGATGGAAGAGGGCAACCCGCTGCTCATCCACGACATGAACCGCTGTGTACTGTGTGGCCGCTGTGTGCGTGCCTGCAACAAGCTGAGAGGCGTAGGCGTATTACAGTATAACAAAAAAGATCTTGAGACATATGTAGGAACCTTACATGGCAAATTACTGAAAGACGAAGACTGTCGTTTCTGTACTGCCTGTGCAGAAGTCTGTCCGACCGGTTCTATCCGTGATAAATTGCAGCTTCTGACAACCAACCTGAAAAAAGAAGAGGCACTGGTTCCGTGCCGTACCGCCTGCCCGGCTCATACAGACATCCCACGTTACATCCGTTTTGTAAAAGAGGGAGATTATGATGCAGCCGTAGCGGTCATCCGTGAAAAAGTTCCGTTCCCGAACGCACTGGGACATGTCTGCAGCCATGCATGTGAGCTGGAGTGCAAACGTAAAGAAGTCAGTGAGGCAATGTCCATCCGTGACATCAAACGTTATGCCGCAGAGCATGACACCGGCCGTTACTGGAAAGGCAAAGGAAAACAGCTTCCGGATACCGGCAAGAAGGTATGCGTTGTAGGTGGAGGCCCTGCAGGTCTGACCGCAGCATATTACCTGAGAAAACAGGGACACGCCGTTACCGTAAAAGAGGCACTTCCGACGGTTGGTGGTATGATGTCCTATGGAATCCCGTCCTACCGACTTCCGCGTGAGATCGTTGCACAGGAAGCAAAAGTGATTGAGGATCAGGGTGTAATCATCGAGACAAATACAAAAGTGGAGAAACCGGTCGAGTTACTGAGTGAATACGATGCAGTCTTAATGACCATCGGCGCACACAAAGGTGTCCGTCTTCCGATGGAAGGCAGCGAACTTCCGGGCGTTCTGTTAAATATTGATTTCCTGCGTAATGCAAGTCTTGGACAGGAGACAGGAATGGGCAAACGCATCATCGTTCTCGGTGGTGGTAACGTAGCTTTTGACTGTGCAAGAACTGCAAAACGTCTGGGTGCAGAGGAAATCCATCTGGCCTGTCTGGAGGCAAGAGAAGTCATGACTGCGGACGATGAAGAGATCGAGCAGGCAAAAGAAGAAGGCATCTTCGTACATCCGGCACAGACTTTCGAGCGTATCACAGGAACGGACGCTGTTACAGGTGTTGACTTTATGAACGTAAAATCCTTCACTTTTGATGAAAACCGCAGAGCTATCATCGAGAAAGAGGAAGGCAGCGAGCATCACATTGATGCAGACACTGTTATTTTTGCAACCGGCCAGCGTCCGGATCTGACAGAAGAAGCAGGTCTGACTTTAGGCAGAGCAAACAGCATTGTAGTAAAAGAAAATTCCCTTGCAACTGAGACCGAAGGCGTATTCGCAGCAGGCGACGTTGTATACGGAACAAAATCCGTAATTCTTGCCATTGCATCCGGCCGTGATGCAGCGGTTGAAATTGATAAATATCTGGATGGCGACGGAGACATCAGCGAAACACTTGCTCCGGAGCAGCATGCAGATCCGAAGATCGGTAAAGTAGAAGGCTTTGGTTACCTTGGACGTACCAAGACTCAGGTAACTCCGGCAGCAGAGAGACAGGACAACTTCAATGAAGTTGACCATGGTATCTGTGACGCGGATATCTGCGGCGAGGCAAGCCGCTGCCTGCAGTGTGACTTAAGACTTCAGATCCATCCGTCCAGACTGTGGACCGAGTATTCTAATCAGAAGGAGGCGTAAGACAGATGAGTGCTTTAGAAAATGCAAAAAACATGAGTGTTGAAGATATTCTGGCAAAAACTGCTGCTTCCGGATTGAACGAATTCGGCGTAGAGCGCAGAGCAGTGACAGAAAAATGGAATCAGGTAAATGCAGAACGCGAATTTCAGACAAATCCGATTCGCGTGGTTGCAGGTTTAAATAATGCGGATATCGCAGGGGTTTTGCTGGAAGTATTGAAAGCTGACCCGAAAAAAGTAATGGAAGGTATGGCCATCGCAGCGCTGGCAGTTAATGCAGAGGAAATGTATCTGTATATTCCGGCAAAAGAAGCTGAGTATGCGAAAGAGCTGGAAGCACAGGCTGCTGAGTACGGCATCCAGATCCAGACCGGAATCATCAACCGCAGAGCAAGCCGCGGCGGTGCATTCCACCACATTTTAACCATGGCTGCACTGGCAGATATTTTTACAGACAGCTATGAGCCGTGTACTTACATGGCAGTCTGCAAAGACGGAAAAATGGGTGAGCTTCAGAAAGTATCTTTTGGTACAAAAGTAGCAGATCTGGTTGGAGACGCAGATGTGAAAGCCATTGCCATTGGTACAAAACTGTACGATGCATCCGCTATGGATCTGGTGATCGAGGCAGATACCCAGATCGGAAACGGTGTGATCACTGTTTACGGTTCCAAATGCTGTATGATCCATGAGACAGAAAAAGTGCTGTTGGCAGAGCGCAAGCAGAGTTGTGGAAAATGTACCTTCTGCCGTGAAGGTCTGATCCAGCTTCACACCATGGTAAAAGAAATTACCGAGGGACAGGGTAAAAAAGAGTTTACCGATATGATGACAGAGATCGGAGAGGCCATGACATTCTCCACTCCGTGTACCATGGGACAGACTGCATCCGATTTCGCGATGGGTTCCCTGAAATATTTTGCAAATGAGTACGAAGATCATATCAAGAAGAAAAAATGTGCAAACAACGTATGTTCCGCATTTATGAGCATTTACATTGATCCGGATCTCTGCGAGGGTTGCGAGGAATGTGCGGATGTCTGTCCGGCTGAGGCCATCGAGGGCAAGAGCGGATACATTCACATGATCGATGAATTCGAGTGTACCAAGTGTGGAAAATGTATTTCCGCCTGTGAGAATGACGCGATCATTCAGACAAACGGCCGTCTGCCGAAGCTGCCGACCCGTCTGACAAAATGCGGTAAATTCAAAAAACGTCATTAAAATGTTTTATGCAGACAGTGTTCAGGCTGTCATCGGACAAAGAGAAACTCTTCCTTTTAAGGAATTCACAATAACACAACTTTATGGAGGTATTTCATTATGAAAACAATGGAAGCAGATGTAATTGTCGTAGCAGCAGGTCCTGCAGGCCTTGCAGCAGCAATCACAGCAGGTGAAAACGACCTGAAAGCAATCGTATTTGAGAAATCCAACACAACAGGTGGAGCAGCAAACATGGGTATGGGACCGCTCGGTATCGGTACAAAATACCAGAAAAAAGCATTCTGCGACATCACAGTAGACGAAGCGCTGAACAAACATATGGAGTATACACATTACCGTGTAGACAGCGACCTGGTTCAGACATATTTCAACAAATCCGCAGACACCATCGAGTGGCTGGAAGACATGGGCGTTGAGTTCGCAGGCGCATTCCGTTACTTCAGAGAGTCTGAGGCAACCTGGCATATTGTAAAACCTGAGAATGGTGTGATCGGACCTCGTGCAGCAGGACCGATGGTTCGTGCCATGACAGAGAAAGCAAAAGAGCTTGGCGCAGAGATCTACCTTGAGACACCGGCAACAGGCCTGATCATGGAAGATGGCAAATGCGTTGGTGTAAAAGCAGTTGACAAAGACGGCGAAGAGATTGAAGCACGCGGTAAAGCAGTTGTAGTTGCAACCGGTGGATTCGGTACAAACAAAGAGATGATCAAAGATAACTTTGGTTATGACCTTTGGGAGAACTACTTCCCGTTCAACGTTCCGGGTACAACCGGTGACGGTCTGAACATGATGTGGGATGCAGGCGCACAGAAATTCGGTGCAAACATCGAGATGATCTACCAGTTAAAAGATAACATGAACTGGTTCCTGTTAGATGCAGTTCTTCGTCAGCCAAACCTTCTGATCAACCAGAACGGTGACCGTTTCATGAACGAGGGCATGATGGGTAACACAACTTACACAGGAAATGCTCTGGCACTTCAGCCGGGACATTACGGATACTGCATCATGGATGCTAAAATCCTGAAAAACTACAAGAAAAACGGCCCGGATATCTTTGATATTGTTCATCCGGAGGATGCATTCCTGGCAGTTGACGCTGAGTTTGACCGTGCAGAGGAAGAAGGATATGACGGATTCTTCCGCGCAGACTCCATCGAAGAGCTGGCTGAGAAACTTGGTATCGATGCTGACAAACTGGAGGAGACTCTGGATGACTACAACGATATGTGTGATGAGGGATACGATTCTCAGTTCCACAAAAAACATGAGTATCTGCACCCGATCACGGGTAAGGGCGGCTACCTGGTAGGTAAATACTACATTGCTGCTTATGGAACAGTCGGCGGTGTCAGAATCAACAAATACGGCGAAGTTATGGATGCAAATCTGAAACCGATCCCGGGACTTTACAGTGCAGGATCTGATGCAAACACAATCTATGGTGACAGTTATAACTTTACACTGTGCGGAAACACCATGGGATTTGCTATTAACTCCGGACGTATGGCTGGTGAGGCAATCGCTGATTACATTGACGAGAATTTCTAGGGGTTGATGGACGGACGTTTCGAACTGTGATGAAATCATGTACGCAGACACGAATAATTTTCTGTATTTCCTGCATCGCTTATCTCCGTCCCCTTCCGCAAACTCGCTTGCAAAAACAGCAAGCTCAGACACACTCACGGGGACGGGCTAGATGCAGAAAATTCGACGAAAATTAATCTACTGTCTTGCGTAACATGATTTCATCATCAGTTTCGAAACTGTCAGTAACAACAACTTGTAATAGTGACAGGTCGTATAAAAATGTTCAATATGCAAAATCGCACTATTGATAAAAAAATAACGATAAAAGCTTTGGCTTTTTGACATAGGGATAGGAAAATATAGAGAATTCAGCCTGAATTTACTTTTGAAAGTAGATTTGGGCTGTTTTTTTCTTGAAACAAGAGCTAAAACTGATAAAAATTTAACAAAAAGGTATTGTGTTCTGTATACAAGTCTGTTATTCTATGGCCGTGGAAATGATTAATAGTTACTAACCAGAAAGTGAGGACGATCATGAAGGAATTTGAACAGTGGAATGGATTTGAAGGACGTTTGTGGAAAGAGGAAGTAAATGTCCGTGACTTTATCCAGAACAACTACACTCAGTATGAGGGAGATGAGGAGTTCCTGGCAGGACCGACAGAGGCAACCAACCGTCTGTGGGGCAAACTTCAGGAGTTACAGAAAGCAGAGCGTGCAAAAAACGGCGTTCTGGATATGGAGACAGAAGTTGTTACTTCTCTGACAGCTTATGGACCGGGTTACATCGATGAGGAATTAAAAGATCTGGAGCAGGTTGTTGGTCTCCAGACAGACAAACCGCTGAAACGTGCATTTATGCCGTACGGTGGAATTAAAATGGCTGAGGAATCCTGCAGAATGTACGGATATGAGCCAAGCGAAAAAATTCATGAGATTTTTACAAAATACCACAAAACTCACAATCAGGCAGTATTTGATATTTATACACCGGAGATGAAAGTTGCAAGACACAACAAAATTTTAACAGGTCTTCCGGATACTTATGGACGTGGACGTATCGTTGGTGATTACCGTCGAGTAGCTCTGTACGGTATTGACAAACTGATTGAGTTTAAGCGGAAAGATTTTGATGCAACAAACCGTCAGGGTATGCGTCGTGGTGACTTCCAGTTAAGAGAAGAGATCGCAGATCAGATTCGTGCATTAAAAGGCATGAAAGAAATGGCAGCTATTTACGGTTACGATATTTCACAGCCGGCAAAAAATGCAAAAGAGGCAGTTCAGTGGGTATACTTCGGATACCTTGCAGCTGTTAAAACACAGAATGGTGCAGCCATGAGTGTTGGCCGTGTTTCTACTTTCCTTGATATTTATATTGAGAGAGATCTGAAAAACGGTGTTCTGACAGAGGAAGAAGCACAGGAACTCATCGATCATATGACCATGAAATTCCGTATGGTAAAATTTGCAAGAATCGAGTCTTACAACCAGCTGTTCTCCGGCGATCCGGTTTGGGCAACGCTGGAAGTAGCAGGTATCGGCATGGACGGCCGTCATCAGGTTACAAAGACAGACTACCGTTTCCTGCACACACTTGAGAACATGGGACCGGCTCCGGAGCCAAACCTTACTGTATTATATTCTTCTCATTTACCGGAGAACTTCAAAAAATATGCAGCTCATATTTCTGTTGAGACAAGTTCCATCCAGTACGAGAACGATGATGTAATGCGCCCGGTATGGGGCGATGATTACTCCATCTGCTGCTGTGTATCCGCTACAGAGACCGGTAAAGAGATCCAGTTCTTCGGTGCTCGTGCAAACCTTGCAAAATGCTTACTTTATGCGATCAACGGTGGTGTGGATGAGAGAACTCATGATCAGGTTGCGCCGGAATATGCACCGATCACATCCGAGTACCTTGATTATGACGAGGTAATGAAGAAATATGATGTTATGATGGACTGGCTGGCTCACCTCTATGTAGGTACCCTGAACATGATCCATTACATGCATGATAAATATTATTATGAAGCAGCTGAGATGGCGCTGATCGATACGGATGTACGCCGTACATTTGCAACAGGTATTGCAGGATTCTCACATGTCGTAGACTCCTTAAGCGCGATCAAATATGCAAAAGTAAAAACAATCCGTGACGAGAGCGGAATCGTCATTGACTTCGAGACAACCGGTGACTTCCCGAAATACGGAAACGATGATGAGAGAGCAGACGAAATCGCTGTATGGTTACTGCGCACATTCATGAGCAAACTGAAATACTGCCATACCTACCGTGATTCCGAGCCGACAACATCTATTCTGACTATTACATCCAACGTTGTATATGGTAAAGCAACCGGTTCCCTTCCGGATGGAAGAAAAGCAGGCGCTCCGCTTTCACCTGGAGCAAACCCATCTTACGGCGCGGAGCAGAACGGATTATTGGCATCCCTGAACTCTGTTGCAAAACTTCCATATGAAGAAGCACTGGATGGTATCTCGAATACACAGACCATCAACCCGGGTGCTCTGGGACATGATGAGGCTGAGCGTGTAGATAACCTGGTAAATGTTCTGGACGGATACTTCGATCAGGGTGCACATCACCTGAACGTAAACGTATTTGGAGTAGAGAAACTGATCGATGCTATGGAGCATCCGGAGAAAGAAGAGTACGCAAACTTCACCATCCGTGTATCAGGATACGCTGTTAAATTCATCGATCTGACAAGAGAGCAGCAGATGGATGTAATCTCCAGAACCTGCCACGATCGTATGTAAGATGCCAGGAGACAAAAGTCAAGGTCCACGATGTGCTTGCACATGAGTGGAACGATGACTTTGGGATCCGCCCGAGATATGAGGATAAAAGTAGGATGAATATCCTGCGATATCCGAATATCGGGTCGGATTGTGGGAGTGTGTAACACGTAGCAATCCGACAGGCATCTTATTGTATAATAGGAGGAAATTATGGAAAAAATCACAGGCTACGTTCACTCCCTGGAAAGCTTCGGTTCCGTGGACGGACCGGGAGTACGTTATGTGATTTTCCTTTCCGGCTGTGCCATGCGCTGCCAGTTCTGTCATAATCCGGACACCTGGGAAATGAAGAGCGGGCAGCCGTACACAGCAGATCAGCTTTTGGAAAAAGCCTGTCGATACCGCACTTACTGGAAACAGAAGGGCGGTATTACTGTCAGTGGCGGCGAACCGCTGCTTCAGATCGATTTCGTGACAGAACTGTTCCGCAAGGCAAAGGAAAAGGGAATTCACACCACATTAGATACCAGTGCAAATCCGTTTACCACAAAAGAGCCTTTCTATTCCAAATGGAAAGAATTGATGCAGTATACAGATCTGATCCTGCTGGA
The DNA here is from genome assembly GCA_963617435.1 of Lachnospiraceae bacterium. Lineage (GTDB taxonomy): Bacteria > Bacillota > Clostridia > Lachnospirales > Lachnospiraceae > Eubacterium_I. The sequence continues at coordinate 2,914 of CAVEOS010000010.1, read as the reverse complement.
TATCAAGCATATTGATCCGGAAGGTCATCTGGAACTGACCGGTCAGCCAAACGACAATATCCTTGCTATGGCGCGGGAGTTGTCCGATATGGGAAAACCGGTGTGGATCCGTCATGTCCTTGTGCCGGAGCGAAACGACAGAGACGAGTATCTGCATCGTCTGGCAGATTTTATCCATACACTGAAAAACGTGGAACGGGTGGAAGTGCTTCCGTATCACACGTTGGGCGTGTTCAAATGGGAAAATCTGGGGATTCCGTATCCGCTGGAAGGCATTAAGCCACCGACAAAAGAGCGGGTGGAAAATGCGGAAAAAATACTTGGTGCAGGCGCATTTGTAAAGAAATAGTATATCAGATGAGATGACTCCCATCTGATATAGCCTCCGGCAGGATTGCAGAGATACGCAGAAGAATTATGTCATGCGTTGCATGACGCGCATCTCGCAGCAAGAATGCCGAGAGCATTCTTGAAATATAGAACACGGCATCGGAATAGTTTGGGATAACAGACATTCCGATGCTTTTTTGAGAAAATTCCCGCCTTGCAAGAATTTGAAAATTATATTAAAATAAATACTATATATCATGTAGGAATATAATGAAATATAATAAATTTATTTTACAGAATCCATAGGAAAAAGGAAGGAACAGTATTGTATCCAACTTGAGCAGCTATGGTATAGATTGCAAGGAGGAAGCAACATGAAAGTATCAACAAAAGGCAGATATGCGCTTCGTCTGATGGTTGACTTAGGAGTCAATGGTGGCGAGGAAAAATACATTTCACTGAAGGACATTTCTGCACGTCAGAATATTTCCATCAAATATCTGGAGCAGATCGTAACACCGCTGCATCGTGCCGGACTGGTACGAAGTGTGCGTGGTGCACAGGGTGGATATCGTCTCAGCAGAAAAGCGGACAAGTACACAGCAGGAGAAATTTTACGTGCCATCGAGGGAAGTTTTGCACCGATCGCGTGTCTGGAGACACCGGAAAATGAGTGTGAGCGTTATCATGACTGCGCGACAGTAGGTTTCTGGGAAGGCATGTATAAAGTTATCTCGGATTACGTAGACAATGTAACTTTAAAACAGCTGATCGATGAGCATCTGGCAAGACATTGCCCGGGATGCCAGGAAAAGTAAAATTCGAAATAAATAGTAAGTTAGATCGGTCAAATCTGTTAAAAAGAAATAATTGGAGATATAAAAAGTTGGAAATGTATTTTAGCAGATGACACATAATAGACAGAAATAGCATATTGTTGGAAAAGGTATTTGTATGAAAAAAAGACTAATAGTGTTAGCTTTTGCAGGAATATTAGCAGTGGGGCTGTCATCCTGCGGGAAAAAAGAAGTATCTTCGAATCATGTACAGAGCGTTACAAGTGAAACTAGCGCAGAAACCAGCATTTCAGAGGAAGTAACACCAAATCTGTCAGAGGAACAGCTGGAGCAGGTAGAACTTCCGGAATCAGAGGAAGTGCAGGGCGACATTACACAAAATACAGAGGATGCACAGGAGCCGGAGGCGGAACAGGAAGCTCCTCAGGACAACAGCAGTCAGGATACTGCGCAGAGTGCACCAGTAAGCTATGCCGACCGTCAGGAAATTTATCTGGACGGAAGTTGGCAGTATGCAGATCACTCAGCGATTCATTCCGGAGCGGCTGTGATGTGTAAAGCATCTGGAAATCGAAATAGAATTGTTGTTGGTGTCAACGCAGGTCACGGAACTTCCGGTGGAAGCAGTGTCAAAACTTTATGTCACCCGGATGGCTCCGCCAAAACAACCGGTGGAAGTACTGCAACCGGTGCAACGAAGGCAACTGCAGTTTCCGGCGGTATGACATTTAACGATGGTGCCACAGAAAGCAGCGTGACGTTGCGCATGGCAGAAATCCTTCGGGATAAATTGCTGGCAGCAGGTTATGATGTGCTGATGGTGCGTGATGGTTCTGATGTACAGCTTGACAATGTGGCTCGAACTGTAATCTGTAATAATGTGGCAGACTGTCATATTTCTTTACATTGGGATGGCGATGGACTGAGCTATGATAAAGGAAGCTTTTACATTTCTGTACCTGATGGAATCAAAGGGATGGAGCCTGTGGCTTCTCACTGGCAGCAGCACAATGCACTGGGTGCATCTTTAGTAGATGGCCTGCGGGCGCAGGGTTGCAAGATCAATGGCGGCGGAAGCATGAGTATCGACCTGACGCAGACATCCTACAGTACGATTCCATCTGTCGATATGGAACTTGGAAATGCATGTTCCGATCACAGCGACGGCACGTTAAATACTCAGGCAGAAGGCCTGTTACAGGGAATAAACAATTATTTTGGAAAATAATAAAAAAGGTGTTGACAAACAACACCTTTTTCTGTATTATATATCAAGTAGCGCGGAGGTGTACTACAGAAAAACAAAATATCGATGCGTGGCTCAGTTTGGTAGAGCGCTGCGTTCGGGACGCAGAGGTCGCAGGTTCAAATCCTGTCGCATCGATTCTTGGCAGGGGCGCTGGAACGTTTGAAGAGATTCAGATGTTCCGGTCTTTTTTTGTTGAAAAGTAGAAATCTGCGTTCGGGACGCAGAGGGTCCACAAGGTCCGGTGGACCTTGGCTTTGGACCGACCGAAGCGGGAGCGGAGACCGCAGGTTCAAATCCTGTCGCATCGATTCTTGGCAGGGGCGCCGGAATGTTTGAAGAGATTCAGATGTTCCGGTCTTTTTTTGTTGTTTTCTACATTCTGAAATGCTATTATGATAGTAACTGACCAAACTGGTTATATTAGATGTAAGAAGCTGATTTTTTCATCTGATATGATAAGGAAACAAAGAGATGTAATGTATTATGTACTCTCGGAATCATGAGCCTTCCAACTAAGATTCATTGGTTGGATGAACCT
>CAVEOS010000009.1:2790-57936 GCA_963617435.1 Lachnospiraceae bacterium | reverse complement strand
GCAGAATGGTTGTTGTCTTTCGGTATTTTTCTGTACAAATTTTTACAGAAAAAATAAGGATAATATACAAAACAATTTGTTTGTGTTATTTTTTTATACTTCCCATTTTTGTATAATACATTTAACATAGAAAAAATGTATCAAAATTGGGAGGAGACAAACAATGAGACTTTCAGAAGTAAGATGTAATTCCCTGAAACATCCAATGGGGATTGACAGTCAGAAGCCATATTTTTCCTGGCAGATCAACACAGAGCAGAATCAGGTTTACCAGACTGCATACCGCATCTGTGTCACAGATGAAAAAGGTCAGAATGTATGGGATAGTCGGTGGGTAACAGACGAGACAAACACCTATATTACATATGATGGAAAAGCGTTAGAGAGTAAAACCATTTATACATACGAGGTATCCGTAAAGAACAATCGCGGAGACATTCTTTACAGCCGTGGAAATACCTTTGAGACCGGAATTTTAGACCAGAAAGAATGGACTGCTCAGTGGATTGGCCGGGAATCGTTACCGGAAGATTCCGACAAAGGGGATCCGGTAGATCAGGGACAGATTCTTCTGGATATGATGCAGGGAAAAGAGGTTGATTTTAAGCCGGACCGCAAATTGGAAGCCTGCAACACATTTGTGAAAACATTTACACTTTCTGAGGAAACTCCGATCCGGAAAGCCAGAGCTTATGTGACAGCTTATGGTATCTATGAGTTAAAAATTAATGGTGAGGTTCCGACAGCGCAGCGTTTTGCACCGGAATTTACTGCTTATGATACTTATCTGGAGTATCAGACTTATGACATCACAGAATATCTGCACGGTGGCGAAAACGAAGTAAGTATCACACTGGCAGACGGATGGTACAAAGGTAAGTTTGGTATGCTTGGTTTTGGCGAAAATTACGGAAGCGAACTGGCTGCTTTACTGCAATTGGAAGTGACTTATGAAAATGGTGAGACGCAGACCATCGCCAGTGATGAAACATTCCAGTATTGTACCAGCCCTTACGTGTATGCTGATATTATGATCGGTGCCAGCTATGATGCAAGATTAGAAAATGCCAAAAAAGAGCTGCATCCGTGTCATGTATCGGAACTTGGTTTTGAAAAACTGCATGGTGTATGCGCAGAGCCTGTTATCATCACACAGCGTCTGAAACCGGTAGTTCTGACTTCTCCGCAGGGTGATACGATTCTGGATTTCGGTCAGAATATGGTCGGTGTGGTAGAGATGAAAGTGTCCGGATCGGCTGGCGATACTGTAAAATTAGAGCACAGTGAAGAATTGGACAAAGATGGCAATTTCGCAAATTATATTGACGGATTTAACCGTGACCAGACAGATTTCTATACATTAAAAGGTGCCTTTGAAGAGGTATTTCTGCCAAACTTTACCTTCCATGGGTTCCGCTATGTACGTGTCAGCGGCTATCCGGGTGAGGTAAAAGCAGAAAACTTTACCGCATGCGTGTTAGGCAGTGACTGTGCGATTTCCGGTACCTTCAAAACTTCTGATGCCAGATTAAACCAGTTGCAGAGTAATATCCTCTGGAGCCAGAAAGGAAACCTGCTCTCCATTCCGACAGACTGCCCGCAGCGGGAGCGTGCCGGATGGACCGGTGATGCCTGGGTATATGGAGAGACCTGTTGTTTTAATCAGGATTGCCTGAATTTTATGAAACGCTGGCTGCGTAACATGAGAGAAGAGCAATTTGAGGATGGACTGATTCCGATTATCGTTCCGTACTCTCCAGGATATAAAGATATCCAGCTGCAGAGCTTTGGAACCCATACGTCTGCAGGATGGGGCGATGTTATGATCGCAATGCCGTGGTATCTGTATCAGATTTATGGAGACAAGAGTGTTCTGGAAGAAAATTATGAGGCAATGAAAAAATGGATGCAGTATGTGGAGAATGAAGCATCTGAGGGTGTAAATCTGAAGGAATCCGAAAAGAATGATCCAGAGGCTATTGCCCGCCAGAAATATCTCTGGAATACGAATTTCCACTTTGGTGACTGGTTATATCCAAGCTGCCGGAAAGAAAACGGTGAATCTGATATGATCGGATCCGCTACAACCACGAAAGAGCATGTGGCAACAGCTATTTATGCAAACTCTACAGATATCATGTCACAGGTAGCCGGACTTCTCGGTGACACGGACATGCAGCATTATTACGCAGAGTTAAATCAGCATATTCGTGAAGCGTTTGAAGCAGAGTATGTGGATCAGAACGGAAAGATTGATAACGATGTGCAGGGATTGTATGTTATGGCGCTGGCTATGCATATGGTCAGTGAAGAAAAACGTCCGTTGCTGGCCAGACAGCTGGATCGTTTAATCCGGGATAATCATGGATGCCTGGATACCGGATTTATGTCCATCAAATTCCTGATGGATGTACTGACAGACAATGGATTACATGATACGGCAAAAACGATTCTGTTCCAGAATCAGTATCCGTCCTGGTTATATGAGATTGAGCATAATGCCACAACCATCTGGGAGCGTTGGAATGCGATTTTTGAAGATGGAACAAGAACGGTAACTTCTTATAATCATTATGCATTTGGCTGTATCGGAGACTGGATGTACCGCAATCTGCTTGGTATTCAGGAACTGGCATCGGGTTATAAAGAAATCCTGATCAAACCGGACTTCGGCTTTGAATTATCCTGTGTAGAGGGAAGTTATGATTCTGTCTATGGAACGATTGCGGTAAAATGGCGGATAGAAAATGATCAGAAAAAAATCTGGATCAAAATCCCGGCAAATACAACCGCATATATTGAGCTTCCGGGACAGGAACGTCAAAAAATCGGTAATGGTGTATTTGAATATACGGTTGCGTAAGAAGCGAGGATAAAAACTTGCAGATATAGAAAGCAAAAAGCGTGCGATTATATAACATACTATCGCATGTAGGATTATCAAATAAAAAATCAGGCAGTACCGATTGGGTATCGCCTGATTTTTTGTTATGCCAAAATAAACTGATTATATGTTTGTATATCATCAATGCGGATTTATGCGATTGGCAGATGCATTTCCACAACAGCACCGTGATCATTGTAAATGGAAATGACATCCTGCTCTTTTCCGTAAATATAGTGCAGACGCTGGCGGATATTGGCCAGACCGATATGTTTGCCACGCTCATTTAATTTTTCGGTAAATTCGCCCGGATTATTCAAAAACAGCAGCAGCTCCGGTGGAAATCCACATCCGTTATCTGAGATTCGCAGCTGCAGATATTTGTCTGTTTTTCGCATCAGCACGGTGATCGTACCGATCATCACGCCTGTTTCTTCGTCTACCAGTCCATGGAACAGACAGTTTTCCACAATCGGCTGGATCAGGTTTTTCGGAATATTTTCTTTGTACAGTGTTTCCGGCACATCCCAGATCAGTTCCACTTCGTTTTCATACCGCATATTTTCAATGATCCAGTATTGTTTTACCACATCCATTTCCTGTTCCACAGTGTCTGTGACATCGATGGTTTTTACCCGGAGACAGTTTTGCATGATCTTGATCAGGGCAGAATTGGCAGTGATGATTTCCTGTGTTTTTCCCTGTCGGGCGAAGGAGTTGATGATACTCATGGTATTGTAAATAAAATGTGTATCGATCTGGGCAATCAGCAGATTGTAGATCATTTTCTGTTCCTTTTCCTGATAACTGAGGATCGTCTCAATATGGCGGTTCAGGCTGTCGATCATTTTATTATAAACATTGCTGAGGTCACCGATCTCATCATCCGTCTGAATGGAAGAGTAGCAGTTTAAGTTTCCCTTTACCACCTCCTGCATGGTCTGGTTCAGATCATTGACCGGCTGGATCACGCGGTACAGTACCGGGATCAGCGCTACGATCAGAAAGACTGTCATCAGGATACAGAGTACAAGGGACAGGATAAACTGTTCCAGAAAGGTACCAAATAATGTACTGCGGTCCATATAAGAAACAATATTCCATTTCGGTGTTGCAATGTTTCCGGAAAAATAATATCCATCTTTGTATTCAAGATAATTGACATTTTTGTATGTGTAATTTTCTTTTGCAATCTCTTCCTGGCTGCCGACATCTCCGGTCTGAAAAAAGACATCCTGCTGATAATTAGTCAGTACACAGCCGTCGAAAGACGTTGCTGTCAGATTACAGATAGACGACACCATACTTGTTGCATTAAAGAAAATTGTCATAGTAAAGTTTCGGCTTCCAATATTAAAATTGTAGTAATAGGACAGCAGATAATAGGTTGTCGCATTTGTTGTTACGGAATAAATAGAGGAATATCCCTCCGTATGTTTATGATCGTGTACTTCCTGATAGCTGTCTGTGGACAGTTGCGCAATATCTTCCGGCCAAAGGCTATCCAGAGAATGAAACTGCATATCATCCGGACCATCAATGTAAACTGCCCGAATATTGTGCATGCTGGAGATCAGACCGGAAAGCATCAGATTGATATCGTTACTGTAGTATTCTCCCGGTTCCCTGTAATACATGGACAGACGGTTCATCAGGTCTGCAGAGTTTACGATGTACTGAGACGTATCCGTCAGATTTTCGATATTTGCATTGATCTGATTTGCAATCTCCAGATTGGTGCTGATGGCATTATTGACAGCGGTATGTTTCAGATTGTTCCAGTAAAACTGATAGTAGAGCAGAACTGCCAGAGCCAGACACAGCATACCGACAAACAGGATCCGCTTGATCATTTTGTGTACGATCCGGGATTCCCGGTATAATTTTAAAAACTGTTTCATTGGTCAAGTCCTTTCCTATACTGGTTCGGATACTGACCGGTCTGGTGGAAGAAAATGGTGGAAAAATACTGACTGGTCTTGTATCCTACAAGTTCTGACACTTCGTACACTTTGTATTTGCCGCTGCCAAGCAGTTCCTTGGCCTTCTGGATCCGTGTGGCGGTAATGGCATCATTTACGGTACTTCCGGTTTCTTTTTTAAACAGTACGCTCAAGCGGCCGGAGCTTAATCCCACATGATCTGCAATGGTCTGCAGTTTCAGATCCGGTTCCATATAATGATGGTAAATATATTCGTGGGCGTTAATGATAACCGGCGGATACTGTTTTTGAAATACCAGGTTGTCAATTTCTTCCAGATCTTTCAGACGTTTATACAGCCATTCTTTTAAATCATCATAAGTGGACAGATCCGGCTTTTCAAATTTGTCCGGAACTCCCAGATGTGTAAACTGTTTCAACACCGTGTCACAGCAAAGCTCATAGATTTGTTGAAACAGTGCCGGTGTATGGAAGGAAGCAATGGTTTCAAATACTTCGTTCAAATCATCCATGGAATGAAGCATCGGTGTGGAAATGTAATCCACCAGCTTTTTCTCAAACGCAGTGATCACGGTGTCTTTTTCATGATTCATTTTGTTATAAATGGCCTGCAGTTTTTCGTGCAGGTATTCCTGAGAAATCTCTGTTTTTAAAATGTAATCCTCTGCGCCAAGTCTAATGGCTTCTTTTGCGTAATCAAATTCATCAAATGCACTTAAAATCAGAAAATGAATGGAAGGATTCTTTAATTTAATGGATTTCATCATGGTCAGTCCGTTTACCAGCGGCATACGGATGTCGCTGAGAATCAGTTCCGGCTGATACAGTTCGTATTGCCGCAGGCCGATCTTACCATTTGGTGCAGTAGCTACGATATCAAATCCTTCTGCCTTCCAGTCTATGATCGCCAGCAGATCATCCAGAATGATCCGTTCATCCTCCACGATCATCGTTTTGATCAGTTTCTTCATAATGTTACATATCCCCCTTGTGAGTATCTTCTGTAATGGTAATATCTCTGTTTATAAAGTTACCATATTTTGTATAAAAAAAGAATATCCATAACAGGATTCGTATCAATTCTGTACAAAATATAAGTTTTGTTATGTTTTAACCGATGTCCATATTTTTTATAATAATTCCAGAAGTTGAGAAAAGGAAGGAGACAAGAGGTTCCATGAGAGAAGAGTTACTGAAAGTAAATCAGATCAATAAATCTTTCGGACCGACAAAGGCTCTTGTAAATGTAGATTTTACAGCGTATCGTGGGGAAGTTCACGGACTGATCGGTGAAAATGGTTCCGGTAAATCTACAGTCACAACGATCATTGCCGGAATTCAGAAAGCGGACAGTGGTGAGATGATTTACAAAGGGGAGCATTACGACCCGAAAAACGCCCTGGAAGCCAATGCAAAAGGAATCTGTTACCTGATGCAGGAGCAGGGAACATTTGAAGGCATCTCAGTTGCAGCCAATATTTTTGTTGGAAAAGAAGAAGAATTTGTAAAGAACGGTCTGATGAATGTGGGAGAGTTATACCGCCGGGCACGCATCGCACTGGATCGGATCGGAGCTTCTCATATTAATGAAAAAGAAAATACAAGCCGTCTGACATTCGAGGACCGCAAACTGGTAGAAATCGCCAGAGCGATGGAAAATGATCCGGAAATCCTTGTTGTAGATGAGACCAGTACCGCATTGAGTAAGAGCGGACGTGATCTGATGTATCAGGTTATGGAAAAAATGAAAGAAAATGGAAAATGTGTCATCTTCATTTCTCATGACATCGGCGAGGTAAAAGCGGTCTGTGATTATCTGACCGTACTGCGTGACGGACATCTGATCGCAACTCTGGAAAAACAGGAATTCAGTGATGACGCGATCCGAAGACTGATGGTTGGACGTGAAGTATCCGAAAACTTTTACCGGGAGGACATGCATGCAACCTGCGAAGAGGAAATTGCGATCCGTATGGAACATGTCACACATGGCATTTTAAAAGATATCAATATGGAGATCCACAAAGGCGAGATCGTCGGCCTTGGAGGACTGACAGACAGCGGCATGCACGATATCGGAAAAATCTTTTTCGGACTGACAAAACCGGATATCGGAAAAGTAGAGCTGGGAGATGGAACCAGAATTGACAGTTCCCTGACCGCCGTTAAGAAAAATATGGCCTATGTGGCAAAAGACAGAGATAAAGAAGCTCTGATCACCGCAGCCAGCATCAAAGATAATATCTGTGCGCCGGTGCTGCCAAGACTTGGAAAAAAAGTGTTTATCTCATCTAAAACGGAAAAACAGTATGCACAGAAATGGGCCGATGAGTTAAAGACAAAAATGCAGGACATCAACCAGTATGTTATGTATCTGTCCGGTGGTAACAAACAGAAAGTATCCGTTGCAAAATGGGTTGGATTCGGAGCAGATATTTACATTTTTGACTGTCCGACACGAGGTATTGATATCGGTGTCAAAGCAGATATCTACAAACTGCTGATGAAGCTGAAAAGTGAAGGAAAAGCAATTCTCATGATCTCAGAAGAGATGATGGAGATCATCGGAATGGCAGACCGGACACTGATCGTGAAAAACGGATCCATTACCGGTGAGTTTAAACGTGACGAAGGACTGACGGAAGATAAACTTATCGAATATATCATTTAGGAGGCAGGAAATGAAAGGAAAAGAATTTATACATAATTACCTGCCATTTATTGGTCTGGTAGTCGTAATTGTATTTTTTGATATTGTGACAGGTGGAAAGTTACTTTCCCCGAGATATATCAGTACTCTGACAAATGAAGTATTTACCATTATGATCGGTACCTGCGGACTTGCATTTTTATTATCCCAGGGATGTCTGGATTTCTCCCTGACAGCCGTTGTGGCCATGATCGCAGCGATTGCAGCCCGTTCCGCCGGAATCAATGAATGGCTGCTGTTCCCGGTTGCAATTTTGGTAGGACTCGGACTTGGATTACTGAACGGTTTCATTCATGCGGTATTGAAAGTTACATCATTTATTGCAACGCTGGCGGTATCCTTTATCTGTACCGGTCTGGTAACAATAGTACTGGACAATGCAAGTGTCAGCATTCCACACCATATGACAAAACTGGACAGTGTACCGTTGCGATTGATCACACTTGCGGCGATCATGGTAATCGGCTATCTGTTTTTTGAAAAGTCAAAAGTAGGAAAAGAATGCAAAATTGTCGGAGCAAACCCGGAGTTTGCCAGACAGAACGGTATCTCAGTCACATGGGTAAAAATCCGTGGATTCATGATCACGGGTGTGATGTGCGCTGTTGTTGCAGTTTTTGCATTGCTGAGAGCCGGAACGGCATCTTCCTCTACCGGTGCAGGATTTACGGTAAATGCATTAAATGCATTGCTGATCGGTGGTATGCCAATTACGGGTGGCGCAACATCTAAATTCAGAAGTGCCATTATCGGAAGTATCATCATGGCGGTTCTTTCCTTTGGTATGAACCTCTGGGGACTTGGTACACTGGCACAGCAGGTGGTTCAGGGATTTGTATTCCTGTTCGCGATCAGTATGACATTTGACAGACAGAACACAACTGTTATCAAATAATCAGATTTTTTACACGAGAGTGTATAAAATAGATATAATGAAAAAGGAAAAAGAAGAAGGAGAAAAAATTATGAAAAAGAAAGTTATTTCATTATTGCTGGTAGCAGCAATGGCGGTATCTATGGCAGCTTGTGGAAACACATCTACAGACAAAGGTTCCGATAATGGGGGAAGTATAGCATCTGCAGGAGCAGAGGCATCCACAGACGGTGATTTCCTGATCGGATATCCGACAGCACCATCTTACAACGCTGTTATGAACGCAATGCACTTAAACAGACAGACCATCGCACAGGCAGCTGGTGGTGATCTGGTAACAGAGATTTTTGAGTTTGATGATGCTACAACCATCGATGCAGTAGAAAAACTGATCACAGACGGATGTAAAGGTATCTTCGTAACACCGACAAGTAATGATGTATTATATAACGTAACAGATATGTGTGATGAGGCTGGTGTATACTTCGTTATCTCCATGAGATCCATCACAGATGAAGAAGTAAAAGCATATGTAGAGAACTCCAAATACTATCTTGGATGCGTATATGAGGATGAGTATCAGGCTGGTTACATGCTTGGTAAAGCACTGGCTGATTCCGGAGCAAAAGATTACTGCCTGATCACAACAGCATCTGACAACACAACAGGTCAGACCAGAGAGCAGGGTCTTGCAGACGCAGCAGAAGAGTTTGGTTTAACATGCCTGGATACATACAGAAATCCGGCAGACGCTTCCGAAGCAGTATCCGCAGTAGAGAGCTGGATCGCAAAATACGGTTCTGATATGCAGGGTATTGTTCGTCTTGGTACACAGGCTACCGGCGATCAGTCTGCTATCGCAGCAAAACTGGAAGAGTACAGCGACAAAGATATCAAATTCGTAACACTTGATACAGATGAGAACTGCATTTCTTATATAAAAGACGGTACTATCACAGCAACACTTGGAGACCTTCTGATCCAGGATTCCATCGCAGCAGCAACTGTTCTGACTGACGCTGTAACCGGAAAACCGATTAGTGATGATCCGGTAGAGCTTGCATTAAAATACAGTGTAATCACAGATGCAGACGAGCTTCAGGCTTACTATGATTACATGGCAGTAGAAGAGCCAATCTACAACAAAGACGAAGTAAAAGCAAACCTGCTTGGCCTTGATGTAGCAGGATTAGAGGATCTGTGCAATAACATGTCAGCGCTCAGCGTAAAAGAACTGCACGAGTCCAGATAGTTTCAGGCATTTAATATGGAGGTGGATAATTCATGAGTGTTAAGATAAAAAGAACCTGCTGCGTGTTCGCGTTTCCGGTTTTGATCTTTCTGTTTTTCACACTGATCTCAGACAGTTTCGGTGTGCAGAGTTTAAAAGTAGTATTTTCACAGGCAATGATTCCTACAGTAATGGGATTTGGTATGGCGTTCTGTATGGCAGCCGGACTGTTTGACTTAAGTACCGGTGTCCGGGTAATCCTCTCCGCAAGTGTAGGTGGCTATCTGGCCACCACACTGGGACTGGGACTTCCGGGACTGATTATCGGAAGCATCGTATCCGGTGTACTGATGGGTATTGCAATGGGATATGCATTTAATCTGTTCCGTATCCCATCCCTGGTACTTTCCCTTGGTGTGGTAATGCTGTTTGAAATTCTCTGCTATGCATTCCTTGGCTCTTCCAGTATGGTATCTGTGGACAAGAGCATTGCATTTTTAGGAAAAACACCGTGGAACTTCATAATCTGTGCGATTGCAGGCGTGATTTTCTACCTCTTATATTATCGTACAAAATTCAGCTACAATGTGCGTGTGGTCGGCGGTAATGAGCCACTGGCCCGTAACATGGGAATCAATGCAGCGAAAATCAATTTCCTCAGCTTCGTGATCGGTGGTGCATTTCTGGGTGTGGTAGGTATCCTCCAGATCTGCTATACAAACTCCATTTCCGGACAGCTCAGCATGGGAAGTCTGAACATGGTATTCAAACCGATGATGGGAGTTATGGTCGGTATGGAGCTTCTGGCATTGATGGACAATCTGGCATTGAATATCCTGATCGGTGAATTATGTATCAGTCTGATCTTCAATGGTCTGCTGGCCGTGGGACTTCCATCCTCCATGCAGGATACAGTACTTGGCATCTTTATGATCGCAGTACTTGGTATTTCCGCAAATCGCGGAAAAATGCAGCATTATTTCCAGAAAAAGAAACTGATCCGCAGTGTATCTGCACATTAAGCAGCTTTTCCCCTCCAAAAGAAATGAATACAAAAAAGAATCTGTCCGGTTTGGCAGATTCTTTTTTTGTATTTTGATAAGTTGATAAAACAAATTAAAAATTAATCCGAAACCAGCTCCAGCCCGGTAATATCCGGCTGAATGGTGAGAGAGTAGTTTGTATAATAAACCACAAATCCCGGTTTTGCCTTATTCGGCTTCTTTACGTTTTTTTTCTGCAGATAATCGATTTCTACTTTTTCATTGCCACGTCCTTTGGAATAAAAAGCAGCTAAACGTCCTGCTTCCTCAAAAGTGCGATCCGGCATTTCGCCTGTTTTTGTTTTCACAAGCACATGAGACCCCGGCATACCTTTCGCATGGAACCACCAGTCATTGCCCTCCGCTAATTTGAAGGTCAGCTCATCGTTCTGGAAGTTATTTTTGCCGACATAAATATCAAATCCATCGGTAGAGCGGTAGTGATACGGTTTACTCTTGCCCTGTGTTTTCTTTTTTGAATATTTGTGCTTGATATAACCACTTTCCATCATTTCTTCCTTGATCTGCTGCAGATCAGCTTCGGTTTCTGCAATATCAAGTGCTGTAGCAATGGAATCCAGATGATCGATTTCAAGCTGTGTATCCTCGATCAGATCAGTCAGTGCCTCGTAGGTACGTTTCAGCTTTGCATACCGGTCAAAATACTTTTTTGCATTGTCCAGCGGTGAAATTGTGGCATCTAACGGAATATGGATCGTCTCATTGGTATAATAATTTAACGCATCGAATCCCTTACATCCCTCTTCTAACTGATAACCATAAGTGTGGATCAGCTCGCCGTATACTTTGTATTTTTCCCGCTTTTCCGTATCTTTTAACTGTTTTTTCTGCAGATCATATTTTTTGCGGTTTCGTTCTAACAGTGTATTGATCACATGACGCAGGTCTGCGGATTTCTGCCGCATGCGGGTATAAAGGCTGCGCTGTGCATAATAGTTTTCCAGTACCTCAGAGATTGAAGCATAAGGAACGATCGTATCGGAAGCATAGGATGTCAGCGGGATGGCTGCATATTCTACCGGTTCCTCCTGATGCATGATGATGTTCGGGTAAAAACGACCCTCGCGGATGTCTGACATCGCAGCCAGAAAAATTTCGGCCAGTTTATCCTTCTGATCTGCATTCAGAGAAGCACACGGAGCATCACCGTCCACATCTGCCCGATAGCAGAATTCATTGGCGGCCAACGGACTGATACCGGTATAAGAGGTATAAATTGCTTTTGCAGCGCTGCATGGTTTCTGTAATGCGTGCGCCATAAAATGCTCTTTTGTTTCTTTCAGCGGGTTCATTTTGTCCTGCTGCGCCGGAATGAAATAGGTGCGTCCCGGAAGCACTTCACGGACAGAACTTACCTGTGCGGAAATGTGTTTGATACTGTCAAGGATCATGTCGTTTTCATCACAGAAAATGATGTTGCTGTGTTTTCCCATTAACTCAATGATCAGCTTTTTGTGTCTGAGATCTCCCAGATCATCCAGATGTTCGATCTCAAATACGATGATACGCTCCATACCCGGCTGGGTGATGGATGTGATCCGTCCGTTGGCCACATGCTTGCGCAGCAGCATACAGAAATTCGGTGCGGTCATCGGGCTTGGTTTGTTTTTATCTGAAATATATACCAGTGGCAGTGATGCACTGGCGGACAAAAGCAGACGTTTCTGACCGGATGTACCTTTTAAGGTAAGCAGCAATTCATCTTTTTCCGGCTGAGCAATTTTGCTTAAACGTGCATTTGTGAAATTTTCCTGTAATTCTTTTGCCAGACTGGCAACTACGATACCATCAAGAGCCATAAAACTCCTCCTAACTTAACTGTCTGAATCACATCTTTCAATGTATAGCATGATTTTTACACACCTTTGTAATACTGCAGATTCTTTGAAAAATATGTAATTCGCTAATTACAAAATGGTAGCATGATTTTCATAAAAAAGCAAATTTAAACTGGAAAAACCATAAATGCTGTGGTATTATATTGGATGTTTGACTACAGGAAACGAAAATGAAGAAATTTTCAATGCTTTGTCATTGATAAAAATAAGACATAGAGAAATCAGAAAGCTTCCTGTATACTTTAAATAAGCCAAGAGATTGACACAAAAAAATACCTCAAGTAAATTTAGATTATTACTGACCAGGCAAGTTGGTAAAAATCTAAAGAGTACAAGAGGTATCTAACATGAATCTTAAAGGCACAAAGAAGAAAAATCAAGTAGTAACAACAAACATTTTTGAAGAACAGGAACTTTTGAAAAAAGCAGAGGTGATCAGAAAGAATCTCACGGCATCAACTTGGCATGAGTTGGAAACGAATGGAAAGTTTGATAAGAATGCAAAGCTCTCTTTTATCAGTGATGACATGCTTATTTTAGGATGCGATGTAGGCAGTGAAACACATTACCTGAGAGCAATTGATACCAGAGGAAGAGAACTTAGTAAGTCCGCATATCCATTCAGTAATAGTTCAGAAGGCTTTCAAAGTGCAAAGAAATGGGCGATAGAAATCGCTACAAAAAATAAGAAAAAGCAGATTGTTTTAGGGTTAGAGCCAACAGGACACTACTGGTTCTGTCTTGCTACATGGATGATTGCGAATGGAATCAGTGTTGTACAGGTAAATCCATATGCTGTAAAACAGACCAAAGAAGTGGAAGATAACAGCCAGCTGAAGGACGATACAAAGGATCCGAAACTGATTGCTAATCTAGTGAAAGATGGAAACTTTGGAATGCCGTATCTACCAGAAAAGGTTTATGCGGATCTTCGAAGATTGTCCATGTTTAGGGATCAACTGAATGAGGACAGAATCCGTGCAATCAACCGGATGCACAGAGAAATGAAGATCTATTTTCCAGAATACAAAGAAGCATTGGGAAAAGTGGAAGGAACATTCAGCCTGGAATTATTGAAACAGACACCATTTCCAGAAGAGATACAGGCACTTGGAGAAGAAGGTATCCGAGAGATTTGGCATAATGCGAAACTCAGAGGACGCGGTTATAGCAGAGCCAGAGATATCGTAGCATACGCAAAGACAAGTGTCGGAATGAAAGACGGAGCCGAAGTCTCAGCAATGGCAGTGAAATGGTTTGTGAAAGAAATCAGGGAACTGGATGAGAAACTTGCAGAAATAGAAGAAAAGATGCATGAAAAATATCAGGAGATTCCCTATGCAAAAAACATACTTGAGATATCAGGAATAGGTGAAAACACACTTACAGGTATTCTTGCAGAGATGGGAGATGTATCAAGATTCAGGAATGCGAAAGAGATACAAAAATTAAGCGGATTGAGCTTGGTAGCATGTAGTTCTGGCAAGCATAAGGGAGAGACCAAGATAAGTCACAGAGGACGCAAAAGGCTTAGATATTGGTTGTTTCAAGCTGCAAAATCAACTGTAGCGCATGCAGAAGAATATAAGGAGCTTCATGCTTACTATACAACAAGAGATGATAATCCATTAAAGAAAAAGCAATCATTGATAGTAATTGCGTGTAAGCTGCTAAGAATCATTTTTACGATTTTGACAAAGGGAGTCATTTATGATCCTCAAAAGATGTTGAAGGATATTAGACGGTTAGAGAAGCAGGAAATGATTGCAGCATAAAGTAAAGACTATGAATTC
The DNA here is from genome assembly GCA_963617435.1 of Lachnospiraceae bacterium. Lineage (GTDB taxonomy): Bacteria > Bacillota > Clostridia > Lachnospirales > Lachnospiraceae > Eubacterium_I. Next base: position 43,599 of record CAVEOS010000009.1, on the reverse strand, counting down.
CAGAGCCTTGCCGGGTTCCAGAGGATTCTGAGACCGGGCAGGGTTCTGGAAAGAAACCCGATAACGATGGCGTGGTAAAACCATGACATCCGCACAAAGACCAACAACTGAAAGCAGGGGCAGCGTCCACGGAAAATCCGTACCTTGCTGGAAGAAACTGGTCGGTAAAAATCAAAGACAAAACAAGAGCTGTAGCTTGCAGAAGTACTCTCCGTAGGACATAGATCCTGTTAGAAAGCTTAGCGAGCACTCGGTGTATGAACAGGTGGGACGAGGGAAGTTGGTACAAGATACCATTAGACACGGAAGGTTCACCATCATAGTTGAACAGAGGATTATAGCCTTAATAAAGTAAAAAAATGGGATGCTCTATTAAGTGAACTCTTTTTCAACTATTCAGTACAAGATACTATGACTGTCATACACTTTTAGCTCTGTTTTAAGAGGTAAATATTTAAAGAAAAGCCCGTAAAATCAATGTTTTAGGGCTTGACATTATAGGAAGGAGTTTTTACAATGCCAACAGAAGAGAAGAATCCCCTTGCCACCCAAAAGGTAAGTTCTCTGATTTTAAAATTTACTATCCCGGCCATCATCAGTATGATGGTAAGTTCCTTATATAATATTGTAGATCAGATTTTTATCGGCCAGGGTGTCGGTATGCTGGGAAATGCAGCAACAAACATTGCGTTTCCGGTAAATATTATTTGTACAGCAGTAGCACTTCTGCTTGGAATCGGCAGTGCTTCCAATTTTAATCTGAAGTCCGGCGCCGGACAGACAGAGGAAGCGAAAAACTATGCAGGTAACGGTCTTACCATGCTTGTGGTATGTGGCGTGATCATCACTGCTGTGACATTATTGTTTTTAACTCCATTGATGCATATTTTCGGAGCAACCGAGGAAGTGCTGCCGTATGCCATTGATTATACAGGTATCACAGCCATTGGTGTTCCGTTTCTGACACTGACCACCGGTGGATGTCATCTGGTGCGTGCAGACAGAAGCCCTTCGTTTTCCATGGCCTGTATGCTGACCGGTGCGATCATCAATACAATCCTGGATCCGCTATTTATTTTTGTTTTCCACTGGGGGATTAAAGGTGCTGCCTGGGCAACCGTTCTGGGACAGGTTGTATCCGGAATTATGATCCTTGTGTATTTCTGGAAATTCTCCAAGATGAAACTGATCCGTAAACAGCTGATCCCGAGAAGAAAATATCTCGGTGAGATCACAGCGCTTGGACTTGCTTCCGGAATCAATCAGGTGGCCATGGCGGTCATTCAGATCACCATGAACAACATCCTGCGGAAGTATGGAGCCGTTTCTGATTACGGTGCAGATATTCCAATTGCCTGTGCGGGAATTATTTCCAAGGTAAATATGATCTTTATGTCCATCGGAATCGGTATTTCACAGGGCTGCCAGCCAATTTTTGGATTTAACTACGGAGCAGAAAAATTTGATCGTGTACGGGAAACGTACAAAAAAGCGGCGGTGGCAGCTGTTGTTGCCGGTATTGTGTTTTTTGCCTGCTTCCAGTTGTTCCCTCGTCAGATCATTTCGCTGTTCGGCGGTGGAAGCGAAGCATATTTCCGGTTTGCGGAACGGTATTTCCGTATTTTTATGTTTATGACCTTTATCAATGGTATCCAGCCGATGTCCTCCGGATTTTTTACATCCATCGGAAAGGCAAAGCTTGGTATGATCGTGTCTCTGACCCGTCAGATCATGTTTTTACTGCCGCTGATCCTGATTCTTCCTGTATTTATGGGGATTGATGGTGTCATGTATGCGGGACCGATTGCAGATCTGGCGGCAGCGGTTATTACCATATGGTTTGTTTATCTTCAGTTCAAAGATATGCGCCGGAAAGAAGCTGCACTGAATCAGTAAAATGATATTGGCAATATGGAAAGCGAAAATTTTACATATGGAAGGTTACAAATTGAAGTTCGGAAATATTTGACTTCCAGAGAAAAACATTTTATAATAAATTGATTATGCAGGGCAGAAGGCTTCTGTATAAACAGAATTCGAGATAAAGCAGGTGCAGACACATGATAAAAAGTATGACTGGATTTGGCCGCTGCGAACTTTCCAATGAAAAGAGAAAGATCACGGTTGAGCTGAAATCCGTAAACCACAGATACCTCGATATAAATATCCGCATGCCGAAGAAGCTGAATTTCTTTGAGGCTGCCATCCGCAGTCTGCTGAAAGAATATATGCAGCGCGGAAAAGTGGATGTATTCATCAGTTACGAAGATTTTTCGGAACAGACAATGGCAGTTAAGTACAATGCCGCGATTGCCAGAGAGTATCTTGGATATCTGCAGCAGATGGCAGATGAATTGAACCTGGAAAATGATATCAGAGTCAGCACATTATCCAGATATCCGGAAGTACTGACTATGGAAGAGCAGGCACCGGATGAGGAAGAACTCTGGTCACAGTTAGAGCAGGCAATCCGCAATGCCTGCACACAGTTTGCCGAAACCCGTGCTGTGGAAGGCGCACATCTGAAACAGGATCTGGTAGAGAAGCTGCATCACATGAAATCCAATGTGGATAAAGTAGAGGAGCGTGCACCGGAGATCGTGAAGGAGTACCGTGCAAAACTGGAAGAAAAAGTACAGGAACTGCTTGGTGATACTCAGATTGATGAGGCGAGACTGTCCACAGAGATCATTCTGTTTGCGGATAAAATCTGTACAGATGAGGAAACAGTCCGTCTGAAAAGCCATATCACATCCATGTTAAACGCACTGGATGGCAATGAGGGCATCGGACGTAAGCTGGATTTTATCGCACAGGAAATGAACCGTGAAGCTAATACGATCCTGTCCAAGTCAAATGATCTGGAGACCTCAGACATTGCGATTGAGTTAAAGACAGAGATCGAAAAAGTCCGGGAGCAGATTCAAAATATTGAATAAAAGGAGCAGATATGGCAGGATTGATCAATATCGGTTTTGGAAATGTGGTAAATACAGATAAAATCGTAACTATCATTAATCCGGACTCCGCACCGGCCAAGCGAATCGTTCAGAAAGCAAAAGAATCCGAGCGGATCGTGGACGCCACACAGGGCAGAAGAACAAAAAGCATTATTCTGACCGACAGTGAACATGTGATATTATCTGCACTTCAGCCGGATACACTGGCTGGCAGATTTCAAAATACACAAGAGCATAAAGAAATGCTGTAAAGAGGAGATTGATTGAGTCATGGCAGATTCAGGATTTTTAATTGTAATATCCGGATTTTCGGGTTCCGGAAAAGGAACGATCATGAAAGAACTGATCGCACGTTATCCGGATGAATACGCGTTATCCATCTCAGCTACCACCCGCGGACCGCGTGAGGGAGAGCAGGATGGAAGAGAATATTTCTTCAAGACAAAAGAAGAATTTCTCGCTATGATCGAGAATGGTGAGCTTTTGGAGCATGCACAGTATGTGGAAAACTACTACGGTACACCGAAAGCTTATGTGGAGGAACAGCTGCAGGCCAATAAAAATGTAATTCTTGAGATTGAAATTCAGGGTGCGTTAAAGATCAAAGAGCAGTTCCCGCAGACATTGCTGCTGTTTGTCACACCGCCTTCCGCACAGATCTTAAAAGATCGTCTGACCGGACGTGGTACAGAGACAGAAGAAGTTATTAATTCCAGACTTTCCAGAGCCATTGAGGAAGCGGACGGCTGTGAAGTATATGATTATCTGGTCATCAACGATGAACTGGATGAGGCAGTAGAGCATGTACACCAGATCATTCGGAGTGAGCATCAGCGTATGCAGCATAACCTGAATACCATTGAGACAATAAAAAATGATTTAAAACAGTTTGTGAAAGGAGATTTATCATGATACATCCATCTTATAATGAATTAATGAAAGTCGTAAATAATAACGCAGAGTACGGTGAGGAGCCGGTTGTAAACAGCCGTTATTCTATCGTTATCGCATCTGCAAAACGTGCCCGCCAGATCATCGGTGGCGCTGAGCCGACAATTCCGAACGCAGCAGGCAAGAAACCGTTATCCATCGCTGTTGAGGAATTATACACAGGAAATGTAAAAATCCTCGGTGAAGATGATGACGTAAAAGAAGAGGGCGACCGCTAGGAAAGACCCCCTGATTCACATGCTGCCTTCTAAAAGGCAGCATTGTTGTTTGTATGATAATTTTTAATGGAGGAACCAAATGAAAGTATTATTTATTTCACTTGGCTGTGATAAAAACCTTGTCGATTCCGAATTTATGCTTGGTAAACTGACACAGCACAAATTTACGGTAACCGACGATGAGACGCAGGCAGATGTGATCGTAGTAAACACCTGTTGTTTCATTCACGATGCAAAAGAGGAAAGTATCCAGTCCATTCTTGATATGGCGCAGTACCGCACCAGCGGCTCCTGTAAGGCACTGATCGTCTGTGGATGCCTGGCAGAGCGCTACCGGGATGAGATTTTAAAAGAGATTCCGGAAGTTGACGCCGTGCTTGGAACAAATTCCACAGAGCAGATCTGCGATGCCATTGAGAGAGTTCTGCTTGGAGATAAATATGAGGCCTATGAGCCATTGACAGGGATTGAGACACATGAGGCAAAACGAAGTGTGTCCACCGGCGGACATTATGCGCATCTGAAGATTGCAGAGGGCTGCAGCAAACATTGTACTTACTGCATCATTCCTTCCATCCGCGGTGATTTCCGTTCTGTTCCGATGGAAGAGATTTTAAGCCAGGCCAGAGATCTGGCAGAAGCAGGTGTCAAGGAGCTGATCCTGGTTGCGCAGGAGACGACCCTTTACGGAATCGATCTGTATGGCAAGAAATCTTTGCACATTATGCTGAATGAGTTAAATAAAATTCCGGGCATTTACTGGATCCGTCTGATGTACTGCTATCCGGAAGAGATTTACGATGAGCTGATCGAGGCCATCCGTGACAATGAAAAAGTCTGTCATTATATTGATATGCCGATCCAGCACATCAATTCTGACATTTTAAAACGTATGGGCAGAAAAACCAATCGGGAGATGCTGGAAGAGAAGATCGCAGCACTGCGTGCCGCAATTCCGAATATTGCGATCCGTACCACACTGATCTGCGGTTTTCCGGGAGAGACACCAGAACAGCACGAAGAATTGATGGAGTTCTTAAATGAGACAGAATTTGACCGTCTCGGTGCGTTTACTTACTCTCCGGAGGAGAATACACCGGCCGCTACTTTTGATCATCAGGTAGAAGAGTCTGTAAAAGAAGACTGGCAGGCTGATGTCATGGAACTTCAGGAAGAGATCATTCTGGACAAAAACGAGACCATGATCGGACAGGAAATTCTGGTTATGATCGAAGGAAAAGTGGCAGATGAGAATGCATATGTAGGAAGAAGCTATCGTGATGCGCCGGATATCGACGGTCTTGTCTTTGTAAACACGGACGAGGAGCTGGTAAGCGGCGATTTTGCGAAAGTGCGTATTACAGGCGCATATGAGTATGATCTGATTGGTGAACTGATCTGATACGAGATAGGAGGAACTTATGAATTTACCTAATAAACTTACGATTTTTCGAGTGATTTTAATTCCGTTTTTTGTATTTTTCCTGTTAACGGATGTACTTGGCGCAGGCGGTGACTATCTGGCACTTGTCATCTTTATCATAGCCAGTCTGACCGATATGCTGGATGGAAAAATTGCCAGAAAATACAATCTGGTCACAAACTTTGGAAAATTTATGGACCCGTTGGCAGACAAACTGCTGGTATGCTCCGCTATGATCTGTCTGGTAGACTTAAGATTACTGCCGTCATGGATCGTAATCATCATCATTGCCCGTGAATTTATCATCAGCGGATTCCGCCTCATTGCTGCAGAGCATCAGATCGTTATCGCTGCAAGCATGTGGGGCAAATTTAAGACAACCTTCCAGATGTCCATGATCATTTTACTGATCCTGAACATGAACTTTGACGTATATGTGGCAGGCGTTGGCATCATCCATGTACTGGCGCTGATCGCAACTTATGTGGCACTGGTTCTGACCATTGTGTCCCTGATCGATTATCTCTGCAAAAATAAAGCAGTTTTAAAAGAGCAGGATTAGGAAATATTACATTTATTATTATTTAGGAGGTCCGCTATGAGAATTATAGCCGGAACAGCCCGCAGTATGCCGTTAAAAACCATTGAAGGCAAAGATACGCGGCCTACAACCGATCGAATCAAAGAAACATTATTTAATATGATACAGATGGATGTACCGGGCTCTGTATTTCTGGATCTGTTCGCCGGAAGCGGTGCCATCGGTCTGGAAGCAGTCAGCCGCGGCGCAAAAAAAGCCGTATTTGTGGAAAACAGCAAGAAAGCAGCTGCCTGCATTCAGGAAAACATCCGTTTTACAAAGTTTACATCCAGCTGTGATCTGAAATGTATGGATGCATTATCCGCACTCCGCATGCTGGAGCGCAGATATGTGTTTGATATCATTTTTATGGATCCTCCATATGGACAGGGACTGGAATACGATGCCCTGGCTCATTTAAAGGATTCCTCCATTCTGAACGAAGATACACTGATCATCGTGGAAGAATCTCTGGAGACAGATCCGTACGAAATGGAGAAATATGGTTTTGAAATTACACGTGTGAAAAAATATAAAACAAATCAGCACGTGTTCCTCAGAAGAATACAGTAAAGGGGCCTGCGATAAATAAATCGCGAATACGAAAATGAAAAAAGCAATCTATCCTGGCAGTTTTGATCCAATGACGCTGGGACATCTTGATATTATTGAGCGTTCATCCAAAATCGTAGATGAACTGAATGTGGCAGTTTTAAAGAATAATGCGAAAAATCCGTTGTTTTCTGTGGATGAACGTGTTAGTATGATAAAAGAATTTACATCACATCTTCCGAATGTTACAGTAACTGCGTATGATGGACTTTTAGCGGATTATGCAGATCAGATCGGAGCAAATATCATTGTGCGTGGCCTGCGCGCGGTAACTGATTTTGAGTATGAATTACAGATTGCACAGACAAATCATGCTGTCAACCCAAAGATTGATACGATTTTCCTTACCACCAGTCTTCAGTATGCGTATTTAAGCTCTACGATCACAAAGGAAGTCGCTTCCTATGGCGGTGATATATCAAAATTTGTTCCGAAGGAACTGGTTGAACGAGTGTACAGCAAATACAACATTAAACGATAAAGGAGAGATTTAAATGACAAGCCGTATTGAACAGATTATTTCTGAAATTGAGGAATATATTGACGGTTGCAAATTTCAGCCACTGTCAAATTCCAAAATCATTGTAAATAAAGAGGAACTGGAAGAATTACTGACAGAGCTGCGTATGAAAACTCCGGAGGAGATCAAACGTTACCAGAAGATCATCAGCAACAAAGATGCCATTTTAGCAGATGCACAGGCAAAAGCAGAGGAAATTCTGGCTCAGGCACAGATTCAGACAAATGAGCTTGTCAGCGAGCACCAGATCATGCAGCAGGCTTATGCGCAGGCAAATGAGGTTGTTTCCATTGCCACAAATCAGGCGCAGGAGATCCTTGATAAAGCAACTGAGGATGCAGACAATATCCGTACAGCTGCCATCGAGTATACCGATAATCTGCTTGGCAACCTGGAGAATATCGTGGTACATGCCATTGATACAAACAAAGCAAAATACGATGGTCTGATGTCCTCTCTTCAGAACTGCTATGATATCGTAAAAGCAAACCGTAACGAACTTACTCCGACCGAGGAGGAAGAGGAAACAGCTGAGACAGCAGAAGAAGCTGTATCCGAACCAGAGCAGTTTGATGTTATCGGTGGAGCAGACAACAAACCAGAGCAGCTGTAAGCAGAACTGTTACAAAGGTATTGCATATCCGAAATTTTACATAGGTTCTCATTCCGGTTTTTAGTTCAGACAGCATGGAGGCCGTCTGGCAGATACCGCTGAGACCACCGAAGGATACAAATGCAGCAGCGAGCAGATATTGTCCTGTCGGGGACAGATTCGTACCTGTAATGGCATAGATTCCGTTTGTGATTTCCAGAAATCCGGTAAAACAGCAGGATATTACTGGATATTGAAATGGAATATGCTGTATCATATCTGCCGCAATTGAGAAAAACATAATATAACCGGCGAGTTTTATCATTGTCGTAAAACCGTTCATAATGCCGTCATCAATGATTTTTAAAGTTATTTCAGATCTGGATGCCGGCATTTTTTCTGGGCATTTTTCAGGATCGGTGCTATGAACAGTAAAGATAAGGATCCTTCCGAGCAGAAGCGGCGGCAGATAGCAGAGCAGGAGAAAAAGCCAGCCGGACATCTGGTTTTCCGGTAACGAAGCAAACACATAGTTATACAGAAAGGCCGGTCCGAAATTGTTGCTGATACAGCTGACGGTGATGGCTTCTTTTTTTGAAATTTTACCTACATGATACAGGTCTGCGCATAGTTTGCTCCCAAGCGGAAATCCGAACAAAAATCCTGCGATCAGCGGGAAAAACAAAGGCGCACGCAGTGGATAAATACGTCCCAATACCGGGCTGAACCGCTCAAATACTGTGTCATAAATACCACTGCGGATCACAATGGCAGACAAAATACTGAAGGGCAGAAGCGTCGGCAGTACGGAATGATACCACAGATACAGTCCATTTGCAGCTGCAGCGGCAAATGGTTTTGGAAACACGATGCCATAACAAATACAGAAAGCGAATAACAGAGCAAAAATTTTCTTTTTCATACTATATCTTATTTTTCATATCTTAAAGTAATTCATCCCCGGAGAAAAAAGAATGAAAAAGAAGAAATGTCGAAGGTTATTGGTAATTCTGATCCTGTCTGTCAGTTTGCTGGACTGTCTGATGATAAAAAACATTTCAAATGGGAAATCACTGTTTTTTGAACAGAACGTAACACTGGTGTTAAATCCGGATATTTTATCGGATCTGGTCTATTTTCCACTTGCTGCAGATCTGTCGGAGGCAGAAGTCTGTGCTTATGAGGATTCCTGGCAGAATGCACGGACCTATGGCGGGGATCGGAAACACGAAGGTACCGATCTGATGACGGCCACAAATGAACGGGGCATTTATCCGGTGGTCAGTATGACTGATGGCACGATTGAGCAGCTTGGCTGGCTGAAACTTGGCGGCTGGCGCATTGGCATCCGAAGTACCTCCGGCGTTTATTATTACTATGCGCATCTGGAATCTTATGCAGAAGATCTTGCAGAGGGGATGGAAGTCAGAGCCGGACAGTTTCTGGGATTCGCCGGGGATTCCGGGTATGGAACGGAAGGAACTACCGGACAGTTTGCGGTACATCTGCATGTCGAGATTTATGTTCCAAAAGATCATGAGGATGAGGCTGTGAACCCTTTTCCTTACCTCAAAAAGATAGAACACAGCAAAATTCGTGCACGATATCTCCATTAACTATATTTTTCCAAAATCAATTCTATTAACTGTGAAAAATAACTGCGAAGAAATCATCTTCATATTTGTATAAAAAATATCTCCGGTAACTGATGCTTGCAGATTTGTTTTCAGACCACTATAATAGGAATGATTGCAAAATGTGCGAAATATGTCACATATATTTTTGAAACCAGTTCAGAAAGTAGAAAAATATGATAAGAATTGACAAATTCCTCTCTCAGATGCAGGTGGCTACCCGCTCCGAGAGTAAAAAACTGATAAAAAATAAACGCATCACAAAAAATGGTGTCACGGTTACCGATGGCGGCGAAAAATGTGATCCGGACAACGATTGTATCTGTCTGGATGGCACTCCCATCGCTTATCAGGAATACCATTATGTGATGCTGCACAAACCAGCAGGATGTGTCACGGCAACGGAAGACCGTTACGACAGGACAGTTATGGATTTTCTCCCGGAAAAACTGCGCCGTGGGCTCTCACCGGTAGGACGACTGGACAAAGACACAGAAGGACTGCTTCTGATCACCGATGACGGGGCGCTCAATCATCAGCTGCTGGCACCGGGAAAACATGTGCCAAAAACTTACTATGCCCACATTGACGGCATCGTCACCAGTGCAGACATTACTACTTTTCAGGCCGGACTGGATATCGGCGAGAAAAAGCTGACGGCACCGGCGATGCTGGAAATTTTGTATACAGATGAAACTGCTTCAACTTCCGAAATCAAAGTGACTATCACGGAAGGAAAATTCCATCAGGTAAAACGGATGTTTCAGGCGGTGGGTAAAAAAGTCGTTTATCTGAAACGCCTATCCATGGGAAGCCTGACACTGGATGAAACGCTTGCCCCAGGAAACTGGCGGGAGCTGACGAAAGAAGAAATTACAAACTTAAAGGATGAAAAAGCATGATAACAGAACAGATACAGGCTGTCATTTTTGATCTGGATGGCACAATGACGGATTCCATGTGGATCTGGGAGGAAATCGATCAGGATTTTTTCCGACAGCAGGGCATTCCCATGCCGGAAAATCTGCATGAAGAGATTGAGGGCATGAGTTTTACCGAAACGGCACAGTATTTTATCGACACCTATCATCTTCCGAAGACTGTGGATGAAGTAAAAGAGCTGTGGAATCAGTGTGCTATGGATAAATATGTACATGAAACAACATTAAAACCCGGTCTGCCTGCGTTTTTGCAGTGTTTGCGGGAAAAACAGATAAAGATCGGTATTGCGACCAGCAATTCCAGACTGCTTCTGGACGCGTTTTTGGAAGCGAGAGAGCTGACAAACGTCATCGACGCCATCACCACAAGCTGTGACGTCAACAAAGGAAAGCCGGGACCGGATGTGTATCTGAAAACCGCAGAAAAACTGGAGACAGATCCGGCACGCTGCCTGGTATTTGAAGATATCCCAATGGGAATTCTGGCAGGAAAAAGAGCCGGTATGACTGTCTGCGCTGTGGAAGACGACTATTCGGCACCATTGCGGTCAGAAAAACGAAAACTGGCAGATTATTATATTACTGATTACAGGCAGGTCCTGGATCACACTTATGAGGATTTAAATAAATGAAACAATTTTTACCAATCAGCCGTGCGGACATGAAGGCGCAGGGAATCGAACAGCTTGATTTTGTATATGTCATCGGGGATGCTTATGTGGATCATCCTTCTTTTGGTCATGCGATCATCAGCCGTATTTTACAGGCCAATGGTTTTACAGTGGGAATCATCTCACAGCCGGACTGGAAAGATCCGGCAAGCATCAGTATCCTTGGTGAGCCAAAACTCGGCTTTATCGTGACCGGCGGAAATATGGATTCCATGGTAAACCATTATTCCGTATCAAAAAAACGCCGCCAGAAGGACGCGTTCACCCCGGGCGGTATCATGGGAAAACGACCGGATTATGCAACCATTGTATATTGTAACCTGATTCGAAGAACATACAAACATAACCCGCTGATCATCGGTGGACTGGAAGCCAGTCTGCGCCGTCTTGGCCACTATGATTACTGGTCAAACAAAGTCAAACGTTCCATTTTAATGGATTCCGGTGCGGATTTACTGCTGTATGGAATGGGCGAGCGCAGTATTGTTGCTATGGCAGAAGGACTGCGCAGCGGCATCAATGTCAAGGATCTGACATACATTGATGGTACGGTATACAAGACAAAAGATCCGGACAGCGTGTATGACGGAATTATGCTGCCATCTTTCGAAGAAATCTGCGCAAGCAAAGAGACTTACGCCCGCAGTTTTTATACACAGTACTGCAATACGGATCCGTTTACGGCCAAACGTCTGATCGAACCATATCCGAACAAATGTTATGTGGTGCAGAATCCACCATCCAAACCGCTGACAACTGACGAAATGGATGATGTCTATGCACTGCCTTATATGAGAACGTATCATCCGTCTTACGAAGAAGCAGGCGGTGTTCCGGCCATTGAGGAAGTAAAATTCAGTCTGGTCAGCAACCGTGGCTGTTACGGCGGATGCAGTTTCTGCGCGTTAACTTTTCATCAGGGACGGATCATTCAGACCAGAAGCCACGAATCGATCCTGACAGAAGCAGAACAGATCATTCACGATCCAAATTTCAAAGGCTATATCCATGATGTGGGTGGCCCGACCGCTAATTTCCGTGGCCCATCCTGCGACAAACAGCTTACCCGAGGTGTCTGTAAAAACCGTCAGTGTCTGTTTCCGACGCCATGTCCGAACCTGAAAGTAGATCACTCCGATTATCTGAGTCTGCTGCGAAAACTGCGGAAACCGCCAAAGGTGAAAAAAGTGTTTATCCGTTCCGGTATCCGTTTCGATTACCTGATCTGTGATAGGGACAAGACCTTTTTCCGGGAATTATGTGAATATCATGTCAGTGGACAGTTAAAAGTTGCTCCGGAGCATATTTCTGACTCGGTACTTTCCCTGATGGGAAAACCGCCGGTGGCTGTTTACAATAAATTCAAAGAAGAGTACAAAAAGATCAATGAACGGATCGACAAAAAGCAGTATCTGGTTCCGTATCTGATGTCTTCCCATCCGGGTTCAACATTAAAAGAAGCAGTGGAACTGGCAGAATATCTGCGGGATCTGGGCTATATGCCGGAACAGGTGCAGGATTTCTATCCGACACCATCCACGATTTCTACCTGTATGTATTACACCGGACTGGATCCTCGGACCATGAAGAAAGTGTATGTCACCAACAATCCGCATGAGAAAGCCATGCAGCGAGCCCTGATCCAGTATCGTGATCCGAAAAACTATGATCTGGTTTACGAAGCACTGCATCTGGCACACCGCACGGATCTGATCGGATTTGGACCGAAATGTCTGATCCGGCCGAAACATAACGGACATTCGGGCAGTGACAACGGATATCGTGGACAGGTAGCCGGAAAATCCGGCAGCAACAGGTCAAAAGGTTCTTACAAAGGACAGAACAATAGACAAAAAGGCAATAATGCAAAAGGCAATACCCGTTCCCAGACCGGAACCCGACCGGAAAACGGAACTGCCACAGCAACAGCACGTCCGAAAAAGAGAAAATCCATTCGTAACGTGCATAAGAAAAAACAGAAATAAGCGTATCTGTTTTTCAGATAACCAAGACAATATATTATTTTTACAGAAAGACAAAAACATCATTTATGAAAGAATTTTCTATTTCATCCAAAGAAGCCGGACAGCGCATGGACAAATATCTGTTCAAGATCTTAAACCAGGCGTCCAAGGGCTTTGTATATAAAATGCTGCGCAAGAAAAATATTGTGCTGAATGATAAAAAAGCAACCGGACAGGAAGTGTTAAAAGCCTCGGATCAGATCAAAATTTATCTGTCCGATGAGACTTTTGACAAATTTGCCTCCGCGCTTGTGGAAGCACCGGAAGAAAAACAGCCGGTAAAAGCAACTGCAGGAAATGGTAAGTCCACAGCAAAAACAACCGCGGTACGGCATCCGAAAATTCAGATCGTCTATGAAGATGACGACATTCTGATCCTGAATAAACCGGTGGGACTTTTATCCCAGAAGGCAGAGAAAGAGGACTATTCCGCCAACGAAATGGTCATTGATTACCTGCTGGAGAGCGGACAGCTGACCCGTGCGGAGCTGCGCACCTTTCATCCGTCCATCTGCAACCGGCTTGACCGAAACACTTCCGGCCTGCTGATCGCTGGAAAGACGATGCACGGGCTGCAGGAGATGGCAGAAGCCCTGAAATCCCGCAGCATGCAAAAATATTACCGTTGTCTTGTGGCAGGGCGCATCGAACAGGATGCACATCTGAAAGGGTATCTGCTCAAAGACCATCAAAGCAATAAAGTGACGATCCGCAAGGAAGCTTTTTCAGATGCTTTTTATATTGAAACCGCGTATCATCCGATCAAAATATATGAGAATATGACTTTGCTGGAAGTACATCTGATCACCGGACGGTCTCACCAGATCCGTGCGCATCTGGCCAGCATCGGGCATCCGATCCTCGGGGATACAAAATACGGTGATCGAAGAGTAAACCAGATGGTAAAAGATAGCTGCCGGGTACGTTCCCAGCTGCTGCATGCATACCGCATGGAATTCCCAGATGGCAAAATCGTTACCGCACCGGAACCGGCTGCATTTGAACGAGTGCAGACAAAACTTGCAAAAGAGAAGAGGTAGATACAATGCATTTATATATCATGAGACACGGTGAGACATTCTGGAATAAAAAAGGACTGATCCAGGGTTCCTCCGATATCTCGCTGACTCCCTACGGGGAAGAATTAGCCGCAGATACCAGAGATGGTTTTGTAAGAGATGGAATCCAGTTTCAGAGAATTTATACCAGCCCTTATCAGCGTGCGGTAAAAACAGCGGAGATCATTGCGGAAAAACAGCCGGCTTCCGTTCATATTGAGCAGCGGGTACGGGAAATGTGTTTTGGCAAGTATGAAGGAGATACGATCAGCGAGATCAAAACAAAGGGAGATCAGAATCTGATCTACTGTTTTTCCAAACCGTCTCTGTATGTAGCAGATGAAACCGGAGATAATTTCTCGGATCTGTATGCGCGGATCGAAGCGTTCCTGAAAGACGAGATTTTACCGATGGAGCATGACCCATCCGTGGAAAATGCACTGGTTGTCTGCCATGGTGCTGTCATTCGTGCGTTTCTGACTTATATCAAACACATTCCGATGGATGAGTTCTGGACGATCCATCAGCCAAACTGCAGTGTCAACCGCATTCTGGTAAAAGACGGACAGTTTATTGTAGAAAAAGAAAATATCCTTTACTATGATGATCCGGAACTGACCCATCGGGGGATCCTGTAATGTCGACCTGGAATTCCCGCGGACTGCGTGGATCTACACTGGAGGAATTTATCAACCGTACCAATGAGCGTTACCGGGAAAATCATCTGGCGCTGATCCAGAAAGTGCCGACACCGATCACTCCGATTAAGATGGACAAGGAAAACCGGCATATTACTCTGGCTTATTTCGAGCAGAAAAGTACTGTAGACTATATTGGTGTTGTCCAGGGTATACCGGTGTGTTTTGATGCAAAGGAGTGTCAGGTTAACACGTTCCCGCTGCAGAACATTCATCCGCATCAGGTCGAATTTATGCGGGATTTTGAGCAGCAGGGCGGCGTCGCCTTTTTCCTGATCTTTTACACCCATCTGGATAAATTTTATTATCTGCCTTTTCGTCAGCTCAGCAAATTCTGGGAGCGGATGCAACAGGGGGGCAGAAAAAGTTTTCGTATGGACGAACTGGACGAAACCTTCTTCTTTACCGGGCATTCCGGGCTCCTGGTTCCGTATCTGGATACCCTGCAGATGGATTTAAATTTAAGGGATTGACATTTCAAGGTTAATTTCATATAATATTTAAAGATTTTCGTATATTAGCATGGTAGCACACTAAAGTGTCTTGAAAAATATGTATGAAAAAAATGGAACAAAGAGGGGAACAAAACCGTGAAAAATCAATTATTACATACGCCCGAAGGTGTCAGAGATATTTACAACGAAGAATGTGAACGCAAGATCATTCTGGAAGGCCGTCTGCTTTCTGTGATGAAATCCTATGGTTACCATCCAATCCAGACACCAACTTTTGAGTTTTTTGATATATTCGGAAAAGAAATCGGTACAACGCCATCCAGAGATCTGTACAAATTTTTTGACCGTGAGGGCAACACGCTTGTTCTCCGTCCGGATATCACACCGTCCATCGCGCGGTGCGCATCCAAATATTATATGGAGCAGGCCATTCCAATCCGTCTGTGCTACACCGGAAATACATTCCGAAATAACTCCAGCTATCAGGGCCGTTTAAAAGAGAATACCCAGTCCGGCGCTGAGCTCATCGGAGATGGAAGTGTGGAGGCCGACGCAGAAATGCTTGCGTTAACTGCGCAGCTGTTACAGGCGGCCGGTCTGAAAGAGTTTCAGCTGAGTGTGGGACATGCAGATTTCCTGCGTGGTCTGTTTGAGGCTGCCAATCTGGAAGAAGACGTGATGGAAGAAATCCGTAACCTGCTGTTAAATCGAAATCTGTACGGTGTACAGGAAGTAGTCGAGCAGCACGTAACAGATGAAAATCTGAAGCAGCTTTTCGGTCTGCTGAGTGATGTGATGCTGGATAAAGAAAAAATCACCGCTGCGAAAGCATGGGCACAGGATTTCCCGCGGGTACTGAACGCACTGACCCGTCTGGAGCAGTTAGATGAACTGTTAGAGTTATACAAGATCCATAAATATGTATCTTATGAGCTTGCCATGATTTCCGGATTTAATTACTACACAGGCATTATCTTTGCCGGATATACCTTTGGAAGCGGCGAAGCCATTGTAAACGGCGGCCGTTACGATAATCTGCTGAAATCCTTTGGCAAATCCGCACCGTCCATCGGTTTTGCGGTAGTCATCAATCAGCTGATGGCAGCACTGCAGCGACAGAACGTGCGCATTCCGTTTGAAAACACAACCAAATGGTTTATTTACAGCGAGCAGTACCGTCAGGATGCCATCAAAGATGCACAGGTACTCAGAAGCCGTGGTGAGCAGGTAGAACTGATGCCGCTGACAGAGCAGAACACAAAAGATGTCTATGAAAAATATGCCGAAGAGAACCATATTCAGGACATTATTTTCTATATGTAGGAGGACCGGGACATGAGATATTTAACATTTGCATTAGGAAAAGGCCGTCTTGCCAACAAGACGCTTGAAATGTTTGAAAAAATCGGTATCACCTGCGAAGAAATGAAAGATAAAGATACCAGAAAACTGATCTTTGTAAACGAAGACCTGAAACTGCGGTTCTTCCTCTCCAAAGGACCGGATGTACCGACTTACGTAGAGTACGGTGCCGCAGATATCGGAATTGTCGGCAGAGATACGATCCTGCAGGAAGCCCGCAATATTTACGAGGTGTTAGACCTTGGATTCGGAAAGTGCAGAATGTGTGTCTGCGGACCGGAATCCGCCAGAGATCTGCTGCAGCATCATGAACAGATCCGCGTGGCCACCAAATATCCAAAGATCGCCAAAGACTATTTTTACAATAAAAAACATCAGACGGTAGAGATCATCAAATTAAACGGTTCCATTGAGCTGGCACCCATCGTTGGTCTGGCTGATGTGATCGTGGATATCGTAGAGACAGGATCTACCCTGCGTGAAAACGGACTGACCGTTCTGGAAGAGGTTTGCCCGTTATCTGCCCGTATGGTGGTCAACCCGGTAAGTATGAAGATGGAGCAGGAACGAATCGGTAAACTGATCTCTGATCTGCGTGAAGTAATGAATAAAGGAGAAAACTAAGATGCGTACGTTAAAACTTACAAAAGAAACGATTCAGAATATATTGACAGATCTGTTAAAAAGAAGCCCGAACAACTATACCCAGTATGAGAGCAGTGTCAATGAGATCATTGCAAATGTCCGTGCAAACGGCGATGCCGCTATTTTTGATTATACAAAGAAATTTGACGGCGCAACTGTAACGGCAGAAAACATCGAAGTCACAGAAGCTGAGATCGCAGAGGCTTATGAGCAGGTTGATCCGAAATTATTAGAGGTTATCCGCAAAGCAAAAGAAAACATTCGTGTGTATCATGAAAAGCAGAAACAGTACAGCTGGTTTGACAGCTCCATTCCTGGAACCATGCTTGGCCAGAAAGTAACTCCGATCGCAAAAGCAGGTGTATATGTTCCGGGTGGAAAAGCGGTATATCCGTCTTCTGTACTGATGAATATCATGCCTGCAAAAGTAGCCGGTGTAGAAGAAATCATTATGACAACTCCATGTAACAAAGAAGGAAAAGTCAACCCTTCTACACTGGTAGCTGCAAAAGAAGCAGGCGCAGACCGTGTATTTAAAGTCGGCGGCGCGCAGGCGATTGCAGCTCTGGCATTTGGAACTGAGAGTATTCCGAAAGTAGACAAGATCGTAGGACCGGGTAACATTTACGTGGCCCTTGCAAAAAAAGCAGTGTTCGGACATGTCAGCATTGATTCTATCGCAGGTCCGAGTGAGATCCTTGTTCTGGCAGACGAGACCGCAAACCCACGCTTTGTAGCAGCAGATTTATTATCTCAGGCTGAGCATGACGAACTGGCTTCCGCAATTCTGATCACCACAAGTGAAAAACTGGCTGAAGAAGTATCCAAAGAAGTAGAGGGCTTCTGCGAGGTACTCTCCAGAAAAGCCATCATTGAAAAATCCCTGGAAAATTATGGTTATATCCTGATCGCACCGGATATGGATACTGCCATTGAGACAGCCAACGAGATTGCTTCCGAACATATGGAGATCGTAACAGCAAATCCATTCGAGGTAATGACAAAGATCAAAAATGCAGGTGCCATCTTCCTTGGAGAATACAGCAGCGAGCCCCTGGGCGATTATTTCGCAGGCCCGAACCATGTACTTCCGACAAACGGAACCGCAAAATTCTTCTCACCGTTAAGCGTAGATGATTTCATTAAAAAATCAAGCATCATCTCTTATTCCAGAGATGCCCTGCATGCGGTATACAAAGATATTGCACAGTTTGCAGACTGCGAGCAGCTGACCGCACACGCAAACTCTATCCGCGTCAGATTTGAAGACGAAGACAAATAATCCGGAGGATATAGAAATGGCAGAAAAACGATATGCACAGGTACACAGAAAGACAAATGAGACAGATATCACGCTGGCACTGACACTGGATGGAAACGGCAAACAGAACATTTCCACCGGCATCGGATTTTTTGATCATATGCTGTCCGGATTTACAAGACATGGATTTTTTGATCTGGACCTTGACGTGAGAGGGGATCTGGAAGTAGACTGTCATCATACCATTGAAGACACCGGTATTGTGCTTGGCAACGCCATCCGGGAAGCTCTGGGCGACAAAAAAGGTATCAAACGCTTTGGCAGTATGATCCTTCCAATGGACGAAACCCTTGTTCTGTGTGCCATTGACCTGTCCGGACGCCCGTATTTCGCATTTGATGCGGAATTTACCACAGACCGTGTGGGCGATATGGATACCGAGATGGTACGCGAATTTTTCTATGCTATTTCCTATGCCGCAGGTATGAATCTGCATATGAAAGTGCTTTCCGGAACAAATAATCATCATATCATTGAGGCATTATTTAAGGCTTTCGGAAAAGCTCTGGATGACGCGTCATCCTATGATCCGCGTGTAACGGATATTTTATCCACGAAAGGCAGTTTATAAACTATGAATAAAAAGAATTTAATCGCAACGATTTATCTGAAAAACGGAAAACTGGTCAACAGTTTCAAAGATCATACCGAGCAGGATGATCTGATGGAGCGCATCCGCCTTTATAACGATAACGGCATTGATAAAATTTACCTGTTTGACCTGTCCGACAACGATGCGGAACACGAACTGAACCTTCATACTATGAAAGAAATCAACCGTGTATCCGAAATCCCGGTATATGCAGGCGGAAATATCAACCGTCTGGAGGATATCAAAAAAATCTTATATGCCGGATGCAAAAAAGCAATTTTAAACCCGGTAAAAGATGTCACTGCACAGGTGTCAAAAGAGGGCGCATTACGTTTTGGAAAAGAGTCACTGGCACTTTCTATCCACAATGTAGATTTGTTTTTCAAACAGAAAGAAGATGTGGAAAATAATACAAGCGAACTGATCGTTTTAGATCCTGCACTGATGGGAACCCTTGGCAACGTCACTGACATGCCATACTCCGTTCTGCTGACAGAGACAGACAATGAGAGTGTCTGCGAGGCTTTGCAGTCCGATGAGACGATCACCGGTATTTCTTCCAAAACCATCAGCGCACCGGATACTGATGTGATGGCCCTGAAAGCTTATCTGAAAGAGCAGGGCATTGAGACCGGTCATCTGGAGACTTCCTGTGAATGGTCTGAGTTCAAGCTGAATTCCGATGGTATGATCCCGGTTATTGTACAGGATTATAAGACAAATGATGTGCTGATGCTTGCTTATATGAATGAGGAGGCTTTTTATACCACATTGTCTCTCGGCAAAATGACCTATTACAGCCGAAGCAGAAATGAACTCTGGACAAAAGGTATGACTTCTGGCCATTACCAGTATGTAAAATCTCTGTCCATCGACTGCGACAAAGATACGATCCTGGCAAAGGTATCCCAGATCGGTGCAGCCTGCCACACCGGCAACCGCAGCTGTTTCTACACAGATCTGGTACACGAAGAGTACAAAGAGAAAAATCCGCTGGAAGTATTTGAAAATGAGTACAATGTCATTCTGGATCGTAAGCTGCATCCGAAGGAAGGCTCTTATACCAATTACCTCTTTGACAAAGGCATTGATAAGATCCTGAAAAAAGTCGGAGAAGAGGCAACAGAGATTGTCATTGCAGCCAAAAATCCGGATCCGGAAGAGATCAAATACGAAATTGCTGATTTCCTGTACCATATGATGGTTATGATGGTAGATAAAGGCATTACATGGGATGAGGTACTTGAGGAGTTATCCCAGCGATAGAACAACTTGTATGTGTTTTTGAACATATAGGAAGAGGATAGTTTGGGATTTTGATAAGTGGTTCCAAATCTGGCTGGTTCTCAAACTTCAGAATACAGCATAAGTAAATAAAGAACATGATGTTACAGAAGAAAGTTTATGATTACGTAAAGTGATGATAAGCTTTCTTTTTTCTTATGTGAAGGAGTGAGCCATTTATGTATTCCGAACAATATGAAGACCGAAAACGTTACATTGATGTAGTAAAAAGCAGTTTTTCCGCAAATGGACAGACTGGTAGAAGTACAGAGAAAGAAAGGGTCGAACATAGCAGTTCCGAAAAAGAACACCGCAGCTTTCTTGGACTTCGTTTCCTGCTGGCCCTGGGATTGTTTCTTGCTTTCTTTGCACTGAAACAGACAGACGTTTCCTTAAAGGGCTGGGATGCTGCAAAAATCACAAAGCAGATTCAAAGTACGGTTGATCTGTCGGGAGTTCTCGGCCAGTTTCAGCATATTCTGGAGTGAATCCATAGTGATAATGAGACTTATTTCAGCAGAATTATATTATGTGCCAGTTTTCACATATCTTTGAGTTGAAGTATCGCTATAGGAAAGGAACTGGAAAATTTATACTTTCTTTATTGATTCCGTTTTGAGATAAAACTATAATAAAAAGAGACATTTGGCTTTATATCATGTGTGTCATTTTTTATCATTATTAATCTTGCAGAAATTCTTTGATCCATTTTATAAAACCGAAATTTTATGTTACATCGAGGAGAAAAATATGTCGTATATTGAGTTTCAGCATATTACGAAAGAATACAATACCGGCGAGAGTTCTATTTTTGCATTGAAAGACGCTTCTTTTTCCGTCGAAAAAGGAGAACTGGCCGTCATACTCGGAGCTTCCGGCGCCGGCAAGACAACCGCACTAAATATTTTGGGAGGCATGGATACCGCAACCTCCGGTCATGTAATGGTGGATGGTTCTGATGTCACCACCTATGGAAAGAAGCAGCTGACCCAGTACCGTCGGACAGACATCG
Organism: Lachnospiraceae bacterium; assembly: GCA_963617435.1. Taxonomy (GTDB): domain Bacteria; phylum Bacillota; class Clostridia; order Lachnospirales; family Lachnospiraceae; genus Eubacterium_I. Next base: position 22,046 of record CAVEOS010000009.1, on the reverse strand, counting down.
GATTTGTCTTTCAGTTTTATAACCTGGTGCCAAATCTGACGGCACTGGAAAATGTGGAACTGGCTTCCCAAATCTGTGAGGATTCCCTGAATGCGGCGCAGACCCTGGAAAAAGTCGGACTCGGCATGCGTATGAAAAACTTTCCGGCGCAGCTCTCTGGCGGAGAACAGCAGCGCGTGTCCATTGCCCGGGCCCTTGCCAAAAATCCGAAACTGCTGCTCTGTGATGAGCCGACCGGTGCGTTGGATTACAATACCGGCAAACAGATTTTGCAGCTGTTGCAGGATACCTGCCGCCGGGAAGGAATCACCGTATTGATCATCACCCATAACTCCGCACTGGCGCCAATGGCCGACCGGCTGATCCAGTTTAAAAATGGCACTGTGATCAGTGAAACGAAAAATACGCAACCGGTTCCGATTGCAGAAATAGAGTGGTAAATCAGACAAATGAAAGCTTATTGGAAAGATATAGTTCGAACAATTAAAAAAGAGAAAAAACGATTTTTCTCCATCCTTTTGATCACTTTTCTCGGAGTGACCATGTTTGCCGGACTTTCTGCCGGCTGCCGGGATCTGCGGGCATCTGCAGACCGTTACTATGATGAACAGAATCTGTATGATATCAAAGTACAGTCTACTCTTGGACTTACGGATGAGGATGTTACGGCACTGTCCGAGGTAGAGGGTGTTGCCGAGGCACATGGAACCTACAGTGAGACAGCACTGGTTCAGGCCGGAGATCTGCAGCAGAAAGCAGAAGTGAGACTCCTTGATATGGACGGTTTGAATCAGCCACGCCTGCTGGAAGGAACCCTTCCGCAAAAGGCATCTGAGATTGCCGTTTCACAAAATTACTGTTCAGATGCGGATAAAAAAATTGGAGATAAAGTTACTTTAACGGCACAAAATGCCGATACCGAAGAGGATACTTCTGCCTTAAAGCAGCATGAGTATACGATCACAGCTATCATGCAGGATGCGACGGATCTGATCGCCGATGACGGCGCAGCCTCTTTCCGTGCTTCACAGTCCTCCAAATATTTCTTTTACGTTACCGCAGATGCACTGGACAATGAAGTGTATTCCGCCATTGAACTGCGGGTAGAGGGAGCTGAGGAATTATCCTGTTTTTCTGATGAATATCAGGATAAAGTAGCCGCTGTGAAAAAACGGATTGAAAAAGAAATCAAAGAAGACCGGGAGCAGGCCCGCTATGATGAAATTGTCGGGGATGCTACGGCCACACTGCAGGATGCAAAAGAAGAAGCATATACCAAATTTGCGGAGGCAGATGAGAAGATCGCAGATGCAAAAGCCAAACTGGAAGATGGAAAACGCCAGCTGGAATCCGGATGGAAACAGTTACAGGATGGCATGCAGCAATTAAAGCAGCAGAAGCAGAGTGCAGCAGAACAATTTGTACAGGGATATTTAAAAATCTCAGATGGATATAAGCAGCTTGCCTCCGGTGAGGAGCAGTTAAAAGCCGGAAAATCAGAGTTAAGCGGACATAAGAAACAATTAGAAGATGGCGCAGCCACACTGCAGCAACAAAAAACAGCGGCATTGCAGGAACTTTCTGATGCAAAGGCTCAGCTTAGCGCAGGAAAACAGCAGGCAGCGGATGGAAAAGAACAGATTCTGACCCAGGTATCTGCACTGAAAGACCAGTTAAGCAGCGCCTGGCCGGAAGCATCTTGGAATGCTTATCAGACATCCGTAGAGTCTGGCAATACAGATACAGAAGCACGTCAGAGTTTTCAGACAGAACTGCAGCAGCGGATCGATGGGATGACAGTTATGCTGGATGCGCAGATTGCGCAGTTAGATCCGACGGCTGAGGATTATGAAACGCAGAAAAATGCATTGGAAACCCAGCGTGCACAGTTACAGCAGATCCCGGATGGAATGGCCATCCTTGAGACACAGTATGAAACCGTGCAGGGAACACTGTTCCAGTTAGAGACACAGGAGACTACGCTTCAGGAAAAACAGCAGGAAGCAGAAAAACAGTTTTCTGATGCCGAGACACAGCTTGCCGCGCAAAGCCAGCAGCTGCAGTCTGCGGAGCAGCAGTTGAAAACCCAGGAAGAAAAGCTTGTCAGTGCCCGTCAGGAACTGGATGCCGGACTTGCCGAGTTAAAGGCGCAGGAGCAGAATGCCAATACGCAGTTTGCCAAAGCAGATCAGGAAATTCAGACAAATACGGAAAAACTGAATCAGTCTCAGAAAGAATTGGAGGATGGAACCGCCGAACTGGAAGAACAGACACAGACGCTGGAAGAAGAGCGTACAAAGGCATATAACGAGATTGCAGATGCGCAGGCAGATATTGATGCCATTGACATGACAAAATGGTATGTACAGGACCGGAGTTCTATCAGCAGTTTTTCTACGATCCAGAGCGATGCCGATTCCATTGAGACCATCGGTAATGTATTTCCGATTTTATTCCTGTCCGTAGCGATTCTGATCAGCCTGACGACGATCACACGTCTGGTGGAAGAGGAACGCGGACAGATCGGCATTTACAAAGCACTTGGTTTTTCCGATACCCATGTATATGGAAAATATCTGATCTATACGCTGTCTGCATGTATTTGCGGCGGACTGCTTGGAGATATCGGCGGATTTATCCTGCTGCCGAAGTTCCTGTTTATGGTATTTGATGTCATGTATAAGATTCCATCGTACCTGTTTTTATTCCAGTGGGGATACGGAATCAGTGGCATATTACTGTTTGCGGCAGGTACGCTGATCGCGGCTGTCTGTGCATGCCACAGCGAACTGCGTCAGTGCCCGGCGGCTTTGATGCGCCCGAAGGCACCAAAAGCCGGATCCAGAGTATTTTTAGAGAAGATTCCGTTTCTGTGGAAACGCCTGTCTTTCCTGAATAAAGTGACCTTCCGTAATCTGTTCCGCTACAAAAAGCGTCTGATCATGACCATCAGCGGCATTCTGGGATGTACAGCCCTGCTTGTAGTTGGAATGGCCATCAAGAATTCCGTTACGGATCTGATGCCAAAACAGTATAATCATATTTACCGATATGACCTGATGGCGGTTGTAATGTCAGATGATTATGATAGTTTTACGAATCAAATTGATTCGGATGCTAATATATCCGATTATCTTGGTCTTCAGATGGATACCGTACAGGTGAAAAATACGTCACATTCGATGGAAGAGACGGTTCCACTGTATGTCATTCCGGATGACGCTTCCATTGCAGACTATATCAATCTGGAAGGAGTGGACGGAACAGAAAAAGAATTAAATGACAGTGATATTTTTGTGACACAAAATCTGTCAGAAGTCATGGGATTTTCCACCGGAGATTCCCTGGAGATCCAGAACAGCGACCTGGAAGAATGTACCTTCTCCGTGAATGGTATTTTACATAACTATCTTGGAAATGCTATTTATATGCGGCAGAGCAGATATGAAGAACTCATGGGATCCTATGCGCCAAATGCAGTTCTGGCTCATCTGTCCGACACCTGTAAAGATCCGGTGTCTTATGCCGACACGCTCTCCAGAAACAGCGACGTGGTATCCTGCAGCAGCGTACAGGCCATGCGAGATGAGTTTGCGAAATCTTTCGGTCTGATCAACTGTGTCGTTATTCTGGTAACAGCCCTTGCGGCAGGGCTTGCCTTTGTTGTATTGTTCACACTGGCTACCACAAATATTTCCGAACGTGAAAGAGAGCTTGCCACCATCAAAGTACTTGGATTTTTTGATAATGAAGTGCACTTATACGTCAATAAAGAGACACTGATCCTCACGGTGATCGGTATTTTACTTGGACTTCCGGTGGGAAGATTTTTCAGTGGCCTGCTGACCAGTGTGTTGAAAATGCCATCTGTGTACTTCGCCGTTTCCGTGCATCCGACCACCTATCTGTTTGCAGGAGGCATGACATTCCTCTTTGCAGTAATGGTAGATCTGATCACAAACCGTCTGCTGGATAAGATCAACATGGTAGATGCCTTAAAGAGCGTGGAGTGAAAACCAAATATAAAACAACCAGTGAAAGCGTCATGAAAATATTGACGCTTTTTACTGTCTTATGCTAGAATGAAAAATTGTGCAGGAAAAATGCCTGCATAGGACAGAATGATAAAAATGTAAAAGAACAGAATAGGAAAAACAGAATGAATAATAAACTTGCGTTAAGTGACGAAATTTTATTAACCATAGATAAACCTGCCCGTTATATCGGAAATGAGGTAAATATGGTTCGTAAAAATCCGGAAGATGTAAAAATCCGTGTGGCCTTTGCCTTTCCGGATGTATATGAGATCGGTATGTCCCATCTTGGCATCCAGATTCTGTATCATCAGTTTAACCTTCGGGAGGATGTATATTGTGAGCGTGTCTATTCTCCGTGGCCGGATCTGCACAAGATCATGAAAGAACAGGATATTCCCCTGTTTGCACTGGAGACACAGGATCCGATCAGAAATTTTGATTTTGTATGTATGACTCTGCAGTATGAGCTCTGCTACCCGAATATTTTACAGATTCTGGATCTGGGAAAAATCCCGTTAAAATCATGTCAGAGAACAGATGATATGCCGATCGTTATCGGCGGCGGTCCATGTGCATACAATCCGGAACCGATCGCTGACTTTTTTGATATTTTCTATATCGGAGAAGGCGAGACGGTATACGACGATCTCTTTGATCTCTATAATCGTATGAAAGAAGAGGGCAGTTACACCAGACAGGCTTTTCTTCATGAAGCTGCAAAAATTCCTGGTTTATATGTGCCTGCTTTTTATGAAGTAACTTACAACGAAGACGGAACAATTGCTGATTTTCAACCGATCTATGACGATATTCCAACCACCATTCACCGTCAGGTAGTGGAAAATATGTCCGAATCCGTTTATCCGGACAAGCCACTGGTGCCGTTTATCAAAGTCACACAGGATCGTGTTGTGCTGGAGATCCAGCGTGGCTGTATCCGTGGCTGTCGTTTCTGTCAGGCCGGTATGGTGTACCGTCCGCTCCGGGAGCGCAGTCTGGAAATGCTGAAAGAAAAAGCATATCAGATGCTGACAAACACCGGACATGAGGAGATTTCCTTAAGTTCTTTAAGTTCCAGCGATTACACTTATCTGGAAGAGCTGCTGACCTTCCTGATCGATGAATTTAAGGAAAAAGGCGTAAATATTTCCCTGCCGTCCCTGCGTATCGATGCGTTTTCATTGGATGTCATGAGTAAGGTGCAGGATATTCGAAAGAGCAGTCTGACCTTTGCGCCAGAGGCCGGTTCCCAGCGTCTGCGTGACGTTATCAATAAAGGTTTGACAAAGGAAAATATCCTTCACGGTGCCGGACTTGCTTTTGAAGGTGGCTGGAATAAGGTAAAACTGTATTTTATGCTTGGACAGCCGACAGAGACCGTGGAAGATATGAAAGCCATCGGTGAGCTGGCAGAGGAGATCGCAGAGCGTTATTACGAGATTCCGAAGGATCAGCGAAACGGAAAATGTCAGATCACTGTCAGCACCTCTTTCTTTGTTCCGAAACCGTTTACTCCGTTCCAGTGGAGTCCGATGTGTACCAAAGATGAATTCCTTGGCCGGGCCAAGATTGTAAATGAGACCATCAAATCTCAGTTAAATAAGAAAAGTATCCGTTACAACTGGCATGAGGCAGATGTTACCATGATTGAAGGCATTCTTGCCCGTGGCGACAGACGTCTCTGTGATACCATGATCAAAATCTATGAAAAAGGCGGTATTTTTGCAGCATGGTCTGAGTTCTTTGATGAGCAGATCTGGCTGGACGCATTTGCGGAAGATCAGATTGATACCGATTTCTATACCACAAGAGTGCGAAGCGAAGATGAGATTTTTCCATGGGACTTCATCGATGCAGGTGTCACCAAAAACTTCCTGCTGCGTGAATGGCATGCGGCAAATGCAGAGACTGTTACTCCGAACTGCCGTCAGAAATGTGCCGGCTGCGGAGCAATGAAATACAAAGGAGGCGTATGCTATGAGAATAAGAATTAAATTCCGAAAATATGGCGTCATGCGTTTTATCGGACATCTGGATATCATGCGCTATTTTCAGAAAGCCATGCGCCGGGCCAATATTGATATTGCCTATTCCGAGGGATTTTCCCCGCACCAGATCATGTCCTTTGCGGCACCTCTGGGTGTCGGCATTACCAGTGACGGCGAGTATCTGGATATTGAGGTACATTCTACAAAGTCTACCGACGAATCCAGGGATGCACTGAACGCGGTTATGGTGGATGGAATTGAAATAACAGAATATGTTGCGCTGCGTCAGGATGCAAAAAAAGCGATGACTTCCGTAGCAGCGGCAGATTATATCGTTTATTTCAAAAAACAGGTTGATTTTACACCGAAGGAGCTGGAAGAAAAAATCCATCAGTATTACGAGGAACGGGAAACCATTGAAGTGACAAAGCAGACGAAAAAGAGCGAGCGTGTCATTGACATCAAACCGCTGATCTACTTGTTTTCCCCATGTGATCTGGAGAAACTTGGATGGAAGGGATTTTTCCTGCAGCTTTCCACCGGAAGTACCGATAATATCAAACCGGAACTGGTATTACAGGATTTTTATCAGTATTTTGGAAAAACTTATGATCCGTTTAATATGCAGATCCACAGAGTGGAGACCTATGAGCGTACAGAAGAAGGATTAAGACCGCTGTATCAGGCAGGTGACAACATTGAATCATAAAGTCATCATCACAGATACGTCCATCTGTGGCAGCCAGATACGCATGTGTGCTACGGTATCGGAACGCCGTCTATTAGAAGTACGGTGCCGAAAACTCGGTCAGGAATCCATTCTTGGAAATATCTATGTGGGGCGGGTACAGAAAATCGTACCGAACATTCAGGCTGCTTTTATCGAGATTAAACCCGGACTTTCCTGCTATTATTTCATGGCAGAAAAAGCGGAACCGGTTTTTGTAAAAAAGATTTCCTCAAAAAAACTGGTGCAGGGAGACGAATTATTAGTGCAGGTGACGCGGGAGAGCGTAAAAACAAAAGCACCGACCGTATCCGGCAATCTGAACCTGACCGGCCGTTATCTGGTTCTGACCAGTGGGGACTGCAGGATTGGTTTTTCCTCTAAGCTGACAAAACCGGAAAAAGAGCAGCTTGGCGCATTGCTGGAGCCGGAATGGGATGGTTCTTTTGGCATTATCGTCCGCACGAATGCCAGAGAAGTGTCTACGGATGTGCTGATCGCGGAACTGCATCAGTTGAAAGACCGGCTGCAGGCCATCTGTTGTACGGCATCCATGCGCACCTGTTTTTTCTGCGTCAGCCGTACACCGGAAAGTTACATGACCTATCTGCAAAACAGCTATCAGGAAGGTTTTACGGAAATTTTGACCGATCTGCCGGAAGTTTATGAGGAAGTACGGCAGCAGCAGAAAATGGATTCTTCCTTTGCGCAGATTCCGCTCCGGCTGTACGAAGATAAACTGCTTCCGCTGGCAGCCCTTTATAACCTGAACAAACAGACGGAAGATGCCCTGCAAAAAAGAGTCTGGCTGAAATCCGGCGGTTATCTCGTGATCGAACCGACAGAAGCGCTGACCGTTGTGGATGTCAATACCGGAAGAAGCGTGACAAAAAAAGACCGGCAGGAACATTTCCTGAAGATTAATCTGGAAGCGGCCGAAGAAACTGCCGCACAGCTGCGTCTGCGCAACATATCCGGAATCGTGATCATTGACTTTATTAATCTGGAACGGGAAGAAGACCAGCGGACAGTTATGGAGCATTTAAGACGATGCGTCCGGGAGGATTCCGTGCCGGTTCAGGTCGTTGATATGACCAGATTGAACCTCGTAGAGCTTACGAGAAAAAAAGTTGAAAAAAGTTTGGCAGAACAGTTGACAGAACAGTAACATTCTGATATTATACAAAAGATGCCGCACAACGAGGTACAAGACTGCATAAAATGCAGCACCGAAATTGGCGAGTAATGATAAATAGGAGGTGCCATATGTACGCAATTATAGCAACAGGTGGTAAACAGTACAAAGTTTCTGAAGGCGATATCATTACCATTGAAAAGCTTGGTGTAGAAGCTGGTGAGACAGTAACTTTTGATCAGGTATTAGCAGTGAATGACGGAAGTCTTAAAATCGGTAACCCGACTGTTGAGAACGCTACCGTAGAAGCATCCGTTGTAGCTAACGGACGTGGAAAAAAAGTAATCGTTTACAAATATAAAAGAAAAACCGGTTACCATAAGAAAAACGGACACAGACAGTACTTTACCAAAGTTAAAATCGAAAAGATTAATGGTTAATTGAAAAGGTAACATGTAATGGTAAAAATAACAGTTTACCAGAACCATGATCAGCAGTTTGTTGGTTTTGATTGTTTGGGACATGCAGAGTATTCCGATGAAAATGACATCGTATGTGCTGCTGTATCCGCAATGACGATTAACTGCATGAATTCCATTGAAGAGTTTACCGATACACTGTTTTATTGCGACAGCAATGAGACGGACGGAATGATATCTTTTCGAATTACAGAAAACAATGGAGCAGATGCACAGCTTTTGCTGAAATCGCTGGTTTTAGGTTTAGAGGACATGGAGAGTAACTACGAAGAATATATTGATTTGATCTTCGAGGAGGTGTAAGAAACATGATGAACATGAATCTTCAGTTCTTTGCTCATAAAAAAGGTGTAGGTTCTACAAAGAACGGCCGTGATTCCGAGTCCAAGAGATTAGGAGCAAAAAGAGCAGACGGACAGTTTGTAAAAGCTGGAAACATTTTATACAGACAGCGTGGTACTAAGATTCACCCAGGCGTGAACGTAGGTATCGGCGGAGATGATACATTATTTGCAAAAGTAGATGGTGTATTAAGATTCGAGAGAAAAGGAAGAGACAAAAAACAGGCTTCCGTTTATCCAGTAGCAACGAACGAATAATGAAACCATCAATAGACTCGACTTTCATAGCCGGGTCTATTTTCTACTATAAAAAAGGAAAAGAAAATTATGTTTGCAGACAGTGCAAGAATTATTATAAAATCAGGAAAAGGCGGAGACGGCCATGTCAGCTTCCGCCGTGAAAAATACGTCCCGAACGGCGGTCCTGACGGTGGCGACGGTGGAAAAGGAGGAGACGTTATTTTCCAGGTCGATGAAGGTTTGAACACTCTGACAGACTTCAGACATCGTCGAAAATATGCTGCTGAGAACGGAGAGGAAGGCAGAAAGCGTAACTGCCATGGCAAAAACGGAGCGGATATCATTGTGAAAGTTCCTGCCGGAACCATCATCCGTGATGCCGAGACAGATAAAGTCATCGCAGATATGTCCGGTGACAATACCCGTCAGATCATTTTAAGAGGCGGACGCGGCGGCAAAGGAAATCAGAATTACGCAACCGCAACCATGCAGGCTCCGAAATACGCACAGCCGGGACAGCCTGGCATCGAACTGGAAGTTCGTCTGGAGCTGAAAGTTATCGCAGATGTCGGACTGGTTGGTTTTCCGAATGTTGGAAAATCCACTTTATTATCCCGTGTAACCAACGCGCAGCCGAAAATTGCAAATTATCACTTTACAACCTTAAATCCAAATCTTGGTGTGGTTGATCTGGACGAGGGACAGGGTTTTGTCATCGCAGATATCCCGGGATTGATCGAGGGCGCATCTGAGGGAATCGGACTTGGTCATGAGTTTTTAAAACACATTGAGCGTACCAAAGTCATGATCCACATGGTAGATGCCGCATCTACAGAAGGCCGTGATCCGATTGCAGATATTTATGCTATCAACAAAGAGCTGGAAGCGTACAATCCGGAACTGGCAAAGAAACCGCAGGTGATCGCAGCAAATAAAATTGATGCCATCTATGCGGGAGATGAAGATCCGGTAGAAAAACTGCGTCAGGAATTTGAACCGCAGGGCATCCGTGTATTTGCAATTTCTGCAGTCAGCGGAAAAGGCTTAAAAGAGCTTTTATATGCCGTAAATGAGATGCTTCAGGGCATGGATTCTGAGCCGGTTGTATTTGAGCAGGAATACAATCCGTCCACAGCAATGTATCTGGATGAGCCATATACCGTTGCATATGACGAAGAAAATGATGAATTTGTGGTAGAAGGTCCTCGTATTGAGAAAATGCTGGGCTATACCAATATTGAATCCGAGAAAGGTTTCCTGTTCTTCCAGCGTTTCTTAAAAGATCAGGGGATTTTGGAGGAACTGGAAAACTTAGGCATTCAGGAAGGCGATACGGTTCGTATGTATGGACTTTCCTTTGATTACTATAAATAAAATAGATTACAGTCTGATCATGTAAGGTTTTTGATATTTGAAATATTTGAAACTTTGTATGGCTAGCATATGGAGAATAATTATGACAAGTAAACAGAGAGCTTATTTAAAAGGTCTTGCCATGAATCTGGAACCGATTTTTCAGGTCGGAAAATCCAGTGTAACACCGGAAATCGTAAATGCGATCGCTGAGTGTTTTAATACACATGAGCTCATTAAACTGAGTGTGTTAAAAAACTGTTTTGACGATCCGCGTGAGATCGCAAATGTGATCGCTGAGCGTACCCATTCCCAGGTGGTACAGGTCATCGGCAAGAAAATCGTATTATACAAACCGGATAAGGATGATCCAAAGATCGTTTTACCTTAATCCGACAGAAATGGAGTATTGTATATGACTCTGACGAAAAAGAAGATCGGCATATTTGGCGGTACCTTCAATCCGATTCACTACGGACATCTGCTGATCGCGGAAAATGCCTGTGATCAGTTTGATCTGGAACATGTGATCTTTCTCCCTACCGGGCATACGCCCCACAAGGCATTTATGGGAGAGGAGATGAGTGTACACCGCTGTCATATGGTAGAAGCGGCCATTGCGGATAATCCGAAGTTTTCTATTTCATATCGGGAAATCGAGAGCACTGGTGTCAACTATACGTATGTGACCCTGGCACAGTTTCAGAAAGATTATCCGGAGTGTGAATTGTATTTTATCCTCGGAGCTGATTCTCTGTTTGATTTTGATGACTGGAGACATCCGGAGGAAATCTGCAAATATTCAAACATTCTGGCAGCTGTCCGGGATAATCTGAATGCGGATGAAGTAGACCGCCAGATTGCATACTTGAAAGAGAAATACCATTCCGGTTTTTACCGCCTGAACACTCCCAATTTCAGCGTATCCAGCAGGGAACTGAGAGAACGGGTAATGCAGGGAACAACGATTCGTTACATGCTTCCGCCACAGGTGGAACAATATATCAGAGATCATGCACTTTATCTCAATCTGAGCTGAAACTCCACTTCATGTGTTGAGCAGTAACATTTTTCTCATAGAAGGGGATTCCACATGACAGCAAAAGAGATACAAAAGAAGTTAAAAACAAAATTAAAACCGGCAAGATATGAGCATACGCTTGGTGTGGCAAAGACAGCACGCCATCTTGCGGATATTTACGGTTATGACAAGGATATGGCGGAACTGGCCGGTCTGTTACATGACTGTGCCAAATATATGGAGGATGATAAAAAAATCGTTCTCTGCCGGGAATATGGTGTTTCCATCAGTGATGCGGAATACAAAAATCCATCCTTACTGCATGCAAAATGCGGTGCCATTCTGGCAGAACATGAGTACCAGGTGACAGATTTTGATATTCTGCATGCAATCCGTATACACACCACAGGTGTTCCGGACATGAATCTTCTGGATAAAATTGTTTTTATTTCAGATTATATTGAGCCAAACCGGGACAAAGCACCTCATTTAAAGGAACTTCGTAAGATGGCTGAGCAGGATCTGGATCTGACCACGTATCACATTTTAAAAGATACCGTGGAATATCTGAAAAAGCATGAAGACCAGACCATGGATCCGACAACGGTAGCCGCTTATGAGTATTATAAAGACTGGTTTGAAAACCAGAGCACCAATCAGAAAGGAATAGGGTGAGTAATATGAACGACGTATCCCGCGAAATGGCAAAAATCGCATGCCACGCATTATCTGAGAAAAAAGCAGAAGATGTACAGGTTATCGATATCAGTGAAATTTCTGTAATTGCAGATTATTTTGTGATTGCAAGCGCTGCAAATACAAACCAGCTACAGGCCATGATGGACGCAGTAGAAGAGGAACTGTATAAAGCAGGATATCATTGCGCACAGAAAGAAGGAAATAATAATTCCAGTTGGATTTTGATGGATTATAAGGATATTATCATTCATCTGTTCTCCAAAGAGGATCGTTTATTCTATGATCTGGAGAGAATCTGGCAGGATGGTAAAATCATTGCGCCGGAAGATCTGTAAAAATTGTTTTGTGAATAAGATATACGTTATGAAGCGCCAGTCATCAATCTTACCTCTGCAGCTAACTATCGCTTGCCGAGGAAAGATTGCCTGACTGGCGCTATATACGTTGCACGTATTTATTGTTTTTATATCAATTTGAATTTAACAAGCAGTGTAAGGTGGCGTAAAAATTTACAATTACCGTTGCGTAAATTAAGACCGTCTGTATTTTTTCTCAAGGAGCGATTACTAGCGACTGAGACAAAATACAGACGGTCTTATAAGAAACCTAAATGGTAAATTTTAAGCACCCGAAACAAGATCTATCTGAAGAATCGGAAAGTTCCGATCACTTTTCCCATGATCATGACCTCAGATACGATGATCGGATCCATGAAATCATTCTCTGGCTGCAGACGATAGTAGCCATTTTCTTTATAGAATGTCTTTACCGTTGCAGAATCGTCTACAAGTGCAACGACCATATCTCCATCATTTGCAGTAGACTGCTGCTGCACCAGAATATAATCCCCGTCTAAAATACCGGCATTGATCATACTTTCGCCCTGAACCTGCAGGATAAAAGTCTGCTCGTTTGGCATAAATTCTGCCGGAATCGGAAAATAGTTCTCGATGTTTTCCACGGCCAGAATCGGCTCACCGGCTGCAACTCTGCCAACGATCGGTACATTAACCATTTCACGTCTGGTCAGATTAAAATTCTCATCCACAATTTCGATTGCACGCGGCTTGGTCGGGTCACGGCGGATATAACCGTTTTTCTCCAGTGTCTCTAAATGTGCATGGACAGAAGAAGTTGATTTTAATTTAACGGCCTCACAGATTTCACGTACTGCCGGCGGATATCCTCTGTTTAAAATTTCTGCTTTGATATATTCTAATATTTCTCTCTGTTTATCACTGATTTTTCCGTATGACATAATATAATCAATTCTCCTTAACGTTCATTACCTGTTTAATGATTAAATTGTAGCATAACAAACTAACGATTTCAAATATATTCGAAAACTTGTTCCGAAAATTTGTTCATATTTTGTTCTTGACATTCGAACATATGTTTTGTATAATTCAATTATCGAACAGGCGTTCTGGTAGTGAAATAGAACACTGGATAAAACATCGCTAGTAAAGATAAAGCAAGGGAGGATGCACACATGAGTACATATTCTGTAATTTACAATACAAATCCATATCAGAAGGCACAGGCCAGAGCACAGGCGCAGAAAAGAGCACATATCCAGGCTGCCAAAAAGAAACAGGCAATAAAGCGTCAGGCTTTACTTGCAGCTGTTATGTTCCTTACCATTCTGGCAACCGTATTTGTTATCACAGGCTGCCTGAAAGCAAATCAGGTGAAAGCATCTTCTGCAAAAGAAGAAAATGTTTACTATAAGACGATTCAGGTAGAAGAGGGTGATACCTTATGGACACTGGCTGATCAGTATATGGGGAGTAACAGCTTTGACAGACAGCAGTATATTGATGAAGTGAAAGAGATGAACCATCTGACGGATGATACAATCGAAAGTGGTGCTTATCTGATGATTCCATACGTGGAAACAGTTTCCGAGTTATAATTGTGAAATCATGCACGCAATCGAACGTTTTGTTCGATTGCGTGCAATTTATCAAATATCATGACAGTTGATAATAATTTTTCAGAAATTCCAGAAACTGCCCTGCCGGCTCAGACAAATATCGAACCGGTGAATATACGATATAAAGTTTTCGTAAGAACGCTTCTTCACCCAAAGGGAAAATCAGCAGTTCTCCTTGTTTTGCATCAGAAACTACGGTAGCACGCGAGAGAATTGAGATTCCCATTCCAAGTTTAATGCATTTTTTTAAAGAACCGGCATCATCCATAATCGCAATAACGTTTAAATCATCTAATGAAAGCCCTCTGTTTTTCAAAAAATGAAGGGTTTCCTGTTTTGTTCCGGAATTATCTTCCCGTAATAAAAATGGCTCTTTCAGCAGAGCATCCAATGGTTTTTCTCGTTTGATGAAAGCCTGATAATAAGGTGTCGCAGGAGCAGCGATAACCAGTTCGTCCGATGCAAAAGGTAAAAATTCGCAGGTTGTATCCGAACAGGTTGTTCCCACAAGTCCAAGATCACAGGCACCATCATCTATTTTGTGAATGATTTCCAGACTGTCTCCACAGGTAGTATGAAACGTTACGTCCGGAAATTTATTATGATATGTTGTCAAAAGCTCCGGGAGTACGTAAAGCGATGGCACAGAGGATACACCAATCTGCAATTTATTTGTTCCGTCATTGGAAAGCTCCAGTACAGCTTTCTGCTGTAACGTCAAAATTTCGGAGGCATATTGGTACAGCTTCATGCCTGCCGGTGTTAAAGACAAAGTTTTTGTTGTTCGTTTTAATAACTGCGTATGAAATTCCTGCTCCAGAGAGCGGATGTGAGCACTGACTGTCGGCTGGGACAGGTACAGTTTTTGTGCTGCCTGAGAAAAGCTTTGATATTTTACGGTATATACAAATGCTTCAAGTTGTCTGATATCCATATGAATGTTTCCTTTCTACATATTTTGTGTATGAAAATCCTGATATTCTTCTATATCCTTTTTCACTATTACATAATGTAAATCATATTTATTTTTGTTCATATACTGGAATTTATATCCTACAGAAAAATCATCATTAACTGCTTCTAATGGAATTTTACTCTTATTTATAGTTTTTATCAATAGAATTATTTGAGTTATCAATATTAACAATTTTACTGGAAAATACAGGAATGTTATACTGAATACAACAAAACAGACGTAATTACACGTCAAAAAACAAAGGAGAACAGTTATGAAACTATTTAACAACACATGGAAACTTGCAATCGCAGGTGCCATTGTCGGCATACTGGCAGCTTTACTTGCATTCTTCGGAAACCCGGCAAACATGGCTATTTGTGTGGCATGTTTTATCCGTGACACAGCAGGAGCATTAAGTCTCCATTCCGCAGCACCGGTACAGTATTTCCGTCCGGAAATCGTAGGATTTGTAGTTGGTGCATTTATTATTTCTCTGATCACAAAAGAGTACAAAGCAACCGCAGGATCTGCACCAATGATCCGTTTTCTGCTTGGGATGATCATGATGATCGGCGCTCTGGTATTCCTTGGATGTCCACTTCGTATGGTACTTCGTATGTCTGCCGGTGATCTGAATGCTTATGTGGCACTGATCGGATTTGCAGGCGGTGTAGCAACCGGAACATTTTTCCTGAAAAAAGGATTTTCTCTTGGAAGAGCTTATGAAACAAAGAAATCAAACGGTATGGTATTGCCGATTGCATTGATCGTATTATTGATCATCGGTGTGGCAACTGGCGCGTACGCTGCAAGTACCGAAGGACCGGGAAGCATGCATGCACCGATCGCCATTTCACTGATTGTTGCTTTAATCATTGGTGTTATCGCACAGATGAGCAGAATGTGTTTCGCAGGAAGTATCCGTGACGTCATTCTGATGAAAAACTTTGACCTGATCAGCATCATCGGAGCACTGTTTGTCGTTATGTTAATTTACAATATTGCAACCGGAAACTTCCACTTAAGTTTCTCCGGTCAGCCAATTGCACATTCCCAGCATCTGTGGAACATCCTTGGCATGTATGTGGTAGGATTTGGTGCTGTACTGGCAGGTGGATGCCCGATGCGTCAGCTGATCCTTGCGGGACAGGGTTCTTCCGACAGTGCGGTAACATTCCTTGGAATGCTTCTTGGCGCTGCATTTGCACATAACTTCGGTCTGGCAGGAGCAGCTGCGAAAGCGGCAACTGAAATCGAAACTGCAGTTGCTGGTGGTCCGGCTACCGCAGGTAAAATAGCAATGATCGCATGTATTATTGTATTATTTATCATTGCAGTAACAAACAAAAGAAATCTGAAAAGAGGAAAATAAAAATGGCAGAATTCATTGAAGTAGATGTAAGAGGACTTTCCTGTCCGGAACCGGTTTTGCTTGTTATGGATGCCATGGATGAGCATCCAGGCGAAGCTATTCATGTAATTGGTGATGAAGCACACACAAGAACAAACATCGAAAAAACGCTGAAATATCAGAAAAAAGAGTTTCAGACCGAACAGAAAAACGGTTGTTTTGAAATTACATTTCGGGCATAATCAAGAACAGATGGTTAGATAGCGATGCTGCATTATCAAGTGATGTGTATGTATCACAAATTAGCGAAATTCCATTTAAAAAAAGAAAATTATCAGAAGAACGGAGGATTATCGTCATGCGAAAGAAAAGACCTTATCAGATTTTAACATTTCATACTACATCAGCTGCCATGGCTATGGAGCTGTATTGTAAAGAAAACGATATCTCCGGTCGTCTGATTCCGGTTCCAAGGGAACTTTCCGCTGGCTGTGGCCTGGCCTGGCGCATTGAACCTGAGGAATATGTCCGTTACAAAGACGATTTACTTGGCTCTCACATTGAAATCGAACAAAATGTGGAGTTGCTCATTTAGCCAATAAAAAAGCACCTCCGCGTCTATTGTGTAAAACAATAAGCAGTAGAGGTCTTGACCATAACCAAAACGATAAAGAATAAGATCCCTCTGGAGAAAAATTCTTCAGGAGGATCTTATTCTCAATTTTAGATAATTGATATCCATCAGGAGTCAGGAATATCACCATTTACTATAGTTCATCTAACTCTAATCTCATAAGAACCAGTTCCTGCCAACGTCCGTCTCTGCATTGAAAACCCCTAGGATTTCTGCCATATTCCACAAATCCATGTTTCTTATACAGACTGATCGCACTTTCGTTTTCAGAAACAACTTCAAGCTCCAACTGTAAAAAACCGGCATTTCTCGCACATTCGATACAGGATTTTGTCAGTGCATCACCAATGCCAAGTCCCCAGTATTCTTTTTTGATACTAATGCCAAATTCTGCCCGGTGCCGCATTTTTGCACAATCCCGGATCAGATTGTTACCGGCAGAACCGACCAATTTTCCATCTACAAAGGCGCAGATTTCCACATCCGTTCCACTGCATTTTGTTTCCTTCAATTGCCGTTCAAGAGAAATGATATCCATGGTACATTCATCCGGATAGGTAAGAAGGAAGTCCGTTTCTTTATGTGTTTGCACAAAATAAGCATGATGCCTTACTGCATCCGATGCTTCTGCATTTCGTAAGATACATTTTTGCCCATTTTTTAATTGTATTGGTTGATAAAAAAACATACGTCCTCCCAAACATTTTTCTTAAGTATAGCACAAAATACAAAGAAAATAATTTGATTTTTTCTTAAATATAAATCATTCTACATAATTGGTTACTGTTCACAAGTTAACCTGTGAACAGTAACAAGCATGCAGAACGGTAGTATTCCAGTATTAATTTTTCCTTGACACATCCCATGCCTATCGTATATAGTAAACTTAATAAGAGGGAGTAACCTACGTGATCCCACGTTTACGATGTCGTCAGTACGATGTGAACCATCCGGTGTCGTAAGGAAACGGTGAGACTTTTATTGCACATTGATTGTGCAATAATGGTCTCTTTTTTAGTTCAAAGATTCCTGAACTTGCATAATCGAAACGCAGATTGCAGATAACAAAATGCAGGTAAAAAGGAGGATTTAACATGAAAGAAATGTATCAGCTTACCGCCACAGAAGTTATGAATCACTTTGACAGTTCCGCACAGGGACTCTCATCCACACAGGCAGAGGAACGCCGCCATACATCCGGCTGGAACGAACTGATCTCTGCCAAACCGAAACCGTTATGGAAACTTTTGCTGGAACAATTTCAGGATTTTCTGGTAATCATTCTCATGATCGCAGCCCTCATATCCGGACTGCTTGGTGACGCAGAAAGTGCCGCCGTTATTCTGATCGTTATCACATTAAATGCCATTCTTGGAACGATACAGACCCGACAGGCGGAACGTTCCTTAAACAGTCTGAAAAACTTGTCTGCGCCAAAAGCGTCCGTACTTCGTGACGGAATTATCGTGCAGCTCCCTGCCAGAGAACTGGTTCCGGGCGATATCGTTTTTTTGGAAGCCGGTGACATCGTTCCCGCTGATGGGCGGATCATTGAATGCGCTGGTTTTAAAATCAATGAAAGTGCTCTGACCGGCGAGAGCCTCAGTTCTGATAAAATCATCGACGCGATTTCCGAACAGGTAGCTTTGGGCGATCGCAGAAATATGGTCTTTTCCGGCAGCTTCATCACCAACGGTCGTGGAAAAATTGTCATTACCGACATCGGTATGCACACAGAAGTGGGGAAAATAGCAAATCTTCTTCACAATACATCTGCAAAACGAACTCCATTGCAAAATTCTCTTGATTCTTTCGGGAAAAAACTGTCCATCGCTATTTTAATCTTTTGCGGAATCCTGTTTGGAATCAGTGTTATTCGCGGAGAATCTATTGGAAATGCGTTTCTGTTTGCCGTTGCTCTGGCCGTTGCAGCCATTCCGGAAGCCCTGAGTTCTATCGTAACCATTGTTTTATCTTTTGGTACACAAAAAATGGCAAAAGAACATGCGATTGTCCGAAAACTGCAGGCAGTGGAAGGACTTGGAAGCATTTCTGTCATTTGTTCGGATAAAACAGGAACTCTGACACAAAACAAAATGACTGTGGAACACTATTATGTAAACGGAGAATCCATTCCGGCAAAGGATGTAACCCCTTCCGACACAGCTCATAACCTGCTATATTCTGCCAGTGTATTATGCAATGATGCTAAAATTAAAAAGGGAAATGCGGGCATTGGCGATCCAACTGAAATTGCATTGCTGCAAATGGAACATCAAATGCACATTCCCATTTCAGAAATGCAGATAAAATATCCAAGAATCGACGAACTTCCCTTTGACAGTGAACGTAAAATG
>CAVEOS010000009.1:0-2780 GCA_963617435.1 Lachnospiraceae bacterium | reverse complement strand
CGTAAAATGATGACAACGCTGCATATATTTTCCAAAACGGCGCATACTTCTGATTCCAGAGAAAAGCAGCTTCTAATCGTAAAAGGAGCAGTGGATGTATTGCTGCAGCGAACGGGTGCTGTCTGGACGGAAAATGGCATCATTCCTCTGAATATGGAAGAACAAAATCGCATTCAACTGCAAAATCAGAAGTATTCTGAACAGGGATTGCGTGTACTTGCCTTTGCTTATCGGGAAGTTTCAGATATTACAAAACTCACCTTCGACCATGAAAAACATCTGACATTTCTTGGCCTGATTGCCATGATGGATCCGCCACGTCCGGAATCCAAAGAAGCAGTGGCAACCTGCGTAAAAGCAGGAATCAGACCGGTCATGATCACTGGGGATCATATTTTAACGGCATCTGCCATTGCAAAACGAATCGGAATTCTGACACCGGACACAAAAGCATGCGAAGGCTCCGTTCTTGACACCATGTCGGATGAAGAGCTGCAGGAACTGGTTCCGGAAATATCCGTTTACGCCAGAGTTTCACCGGAGCATAAGATCCGCATTGTCCGGGCATGGCAGGCACGAGGACATATTGTGGCTATGACCGGAGATGGCGTCAATGATGCACCGGCATTAAAGCAGGCCGATATCGGTGTTGCCATGGGAGGCACAGGAACCGAAGTTGCAAAGGATGCCGCAGACATGGTGCTAACGGATGACAATTTTTCCACGATCGTATCAGCAGTCAAAAATGGTCGAAATCTGTATCGAAACATTTTACATGCCATTGGATTTTTGCTATCCGGAAATCTGGGTGCCATTCTGACCGTTTTGGCAGCATCCCTTGCCGGACTTCCGGTTCCATTTGCACCGGTGCATTTGCTTTTTATTAATTTACTGACAGACAGTCTGCCGGCGATTGCCCTTGGATTAGAACCACTCACAGACGATGTAATGAAAGAACATCCACGCGCTGCCACAAATTCCATTTTAACCCGTTCCTTTCTGGAAAAAACAGGCTTAGAAGGTCTTGTGATCGGAGCCGTAACAATCTGTTCCTTTCTCAGTGGATTGCAGCAGGGAAACGCCGTACTTGCCAGCACCTGTGCGTTTGGAACGCTTTGCCTGGCACGGTTATTTCATGGATTTAACTGCAAATCCGAGAAGACAATCCTTTTTACCAGAAAAATGTGGAATAACAAGTGGCTGACTGGCGCATTTGGAATGGGAGCAGCTTTGATTACAGGTGTGTTGATGCTTCCGGGATTACAGGAACTTTTCAAAGTACAGACGCTGACAATGCCACAGCTTGGCATGGTGTATCTGTACGCATTTTTGAGCCTGCCGATTATTCAGTTATGTAAATGGGTAAAGAGCAGAAGAGAAGTGAGGTACTTAGCATGAAGCTTCAAAATTTTATCGAAAAAAATAAATACTTACTGCTGATCATTGGCATTTTACTTATCCTGTTCCTTGGAAAAACAAACACCGAATGGAACCTGCTGCGCACTATATGGGAAATCCTGCTGCCATTCCTGAGCGGTTGCATCCTAGCCTTTATCCTGAATATTCCTATGCGCTTTATCGAAAAAAGACTGCTCCGACAAAAATCGAACAGATATCGAACACCGATTCGAATCGCCAGTTTTCTCTTAACACTGTTGATTGTAGCTGCTATTATCTGGCTGATCCTGTTTTTTATGATTCCGCAGCTGACACACAGCTTTTCCATGCTCAGTGAAAATATTGCGGATTTTGTACCACAATTTCAATCCGGTATGGAACACTTAAACGAAAATATTCCCATGATCGGACATCTGACTGGAACACAAACTTTCGATACTCAGCAATTACAGCAGGCAATTTCTGATTTTCTGAAAGATAGCGCCAGATCGATTACCGGTTCCACCATATCTGCCATCGGCTCTGTATTTCAGGGAATTGTAACCGGATTTCTGTCCTTTGCCTTTGCTTGTTACCTGTTATTCCAAAAAGAGAAATTGCAAATGCAGGTAAAAAAAGTGATTTACGCTTTTTGCTCCGAAGAAAGAGCAGTAAAACTCTTTGGCATCTGTAGCATGATTTCCAGAAGCTTCACACGCTTTTTTACCGGGCAATGTCTGGAAGCATTGATCCTTGGCGGACTATTCTTACTGGCATTAACAATTTTTCACATGCCTTATGCATTGTTAATCAGTGTAGTCATTGCCTGTACCGCACTGATTCCAATTTTTGGTGCTTTTGTGGGTTGTATCTTCGGATTTTTTCTCATTTTTATTGTAAATCCGCAGCAGGCATTTTTGTTTCTGATTCTGTTTTTTGTGTTGCAGCAGATTGAGGGAAATCTGATCTATCCACATGTGGTAGGAAATTCTGTCGGATTACCATCGATCTGGGTACTGTTAGCTGTAATTGCAGGTGGAAAACTCATGGGAATCGTTGGAATGTTTCTTTTTATTCCGCTGGCATCGGTATGCTATACCTTGTTTCGTCAGCTGGTATATGAAAAATTGAAGAACAAATTAAAAAAAACTGAATTGTAAATCATAAGCCACAATGAAAAGAAGGGAGCAGAAAAACTTTCCTTGGCGAGCGATTGCTAGCTGCAAAGGTATGTTTTTCTGTTCCCTTTCATCCACGTAAACAATAATATTTTCAAATATATATTTTTCCAAATCGAATAGCAACAGAAGCGCTATTTTATGATCTCATCAGAATCCAGCACAATGGTAAAAGGTCCGTCATTGAGCAACTCCACCTTCATATCAGCGCCAAAGTTTCCAGTC
>CAVEOS010000008.1:0-65412 GCA_963617435.1 Lachnospiraceae bacterium | reverse complement strand
CAATCAAGAGAGGTTTAAGACAGACGACAAGAAACCAATTATATTATTCGCACCGCTTGTGCCATATCTCCGTGTAATACAGCTTGAAGACATGGCACAGAAGGAAAAGGAGCCTAATAGAGCTGCCAAGAAGAACCAGAAGATTAATAACAATAATATTAATAACAATAATATTAAGGTCAATCAGGTGGACGCGAATCAGATAAACAATAACCGGATTAATGAGGAAGAAGATCAGAAGGTTGTTAATGTTCAGAATGAAAAACAAAAAGAAGAACCAAAAGGTACTGAAGTTCAGAATCATATTAATGACAAACAGATGGACGATAATCAGATAAACACTAACCGGATTAATGAGGAAGAAGATCAGAAGGTTGATGAAGCTCAGAAAGAAAAACTGAAAGTTACTGAAGTTCAGAATGAGAATCTAAACAAGGATGTGAAAGACATTGACGTTGAGAACATGCAAAAAATGACTGAAGAAGAGTTGCTCGAAAAGTTGAAAGAGAGACAGAATTATATATCAAATTATGAGAAATACCAGAAAAACATTCGGAGATATCAGGAACTTAAGGATAAAATAGAAAATTATACGAACGAGCCTCAGAAACAGAAAGAAATTCGTGAGACCTTTGCTAAAAATATACAAAAGATATTTAATGTACTTGAGCGCTTGGAGGCCACTGGAAGACCAGAGACATCAACTCAGTATAAAATTATGTTAGATAATTTGCGGAAGATGAGAGAGAACAGAACATATGTATGGATGGGAAAAAACGACCCAGAGCAGTGGGATGAACTAACGATGTCCAGCATTGACAATCTTCTTGAGAGAACGTTAGATAGTGTTATCGTGTATAAAAACAAAAAGATGGGTGAAAGTAGTTTACGCAGGACAGGCAATGTTGGGGGTGTGCGTTTTACAGCAGCATCAGAAGCAATTAAAATCATTATGGATTTGCAAAGTTCCTTGCGAGATGCCAGAGTTCTGTTGTCAACAGTTCCGAAGAAAGAATATGAGTCCTGGATAAATGAGTATTTTAGACTAGGAGCAGAAAAAAGTGAATTTAAAGCGGATTATACAACATACGGTGATGCGGAGAAAAAAGCAAAATATGAAACAGAGGTAACGGTGCTGAATAATGAAATGAAAGAGCGGGAAAGACAATCACTTATGAAGGAATCCCCGGAAGAACTGTTAGATCGATATGAAAGTATATCGAAAAAACTGAAGCAAAGAACTATCTATGTGGAAGTATACGACACTTTGAAAGAATTGGATCAGTTATCTGACCGTGTTGGAGAGAAAATCACTTTTCGGAATGAGTGTAAGAAATTAGAAAAAGATTTTCTGGATACCAAGCTGGAATTAGATAAACTGAAAGCTCAATTTGAAAATACGGGACTGCCAAATTCATCAGAGCAGTATAGTTTTATGATGAAAGCTTTGACAACATTTACCGATAACCCAAACTGGACAAACAATCCGTGGAAATGGAATTTCAGCATGCTGAAAAATCAGTTGTTCAATGCATTGAATTTGACAAGCGTCTATAGAGATAACAAGGTTGAACGTGGAGGATGGATCAGTACTGGAATGGAAAGAGGAAGTACGCGTATCAATTTAGCTGGAGAGGCAATACGTGTTATGATAAAACTCCAGAATCAGCTGGAGAAGCTGGAAGAAGCGAAAAAGAAGTATGACAGTATTGAGATCATAAATTTGAAATACGGCATTTTATCAGCTGACAATTTAAATGAAACAAATGAACGTTTAGAAAATATAAGAAAAGGAATACTAGCTACATATCGCGAATATAATGATGTTACAAAGAGAACGAAGTACGGCTCTGAGATATCGAAGTTCAAAAATGATGCAAAAGAGATACAGAATGTCGCCAAGAAACGCAATATCCAGTTAAAATCAAATGTTTCATTTTCAAAAGAGAAGATAAACATAGAAAAAGAGAATATCATCAATAACAAAAAAAATAGTGAATTTGATATTGATACAAGCAGTAGCTCGAAAAAGAAAGCTCCTGTAAAAGGTTGATTTTAGTGAATCGGCTGTCAGTCAGGAAGTGAAAAGTGAATTTTTTGAAAGAGCCCGTAACGGTCAGTCGGCCGTTATGGGCTCTCCTGATATATCAGTCAGTTTTGTGGTGTACATTTCTGTTTTTTCTTTTCACGCAGTTCCCTGAAAAAAGAGCTCAGCATTGAAGAACATTCTTCCTGACAGACACCCTGCACGATTTCTACCTGATGATTAAAACCGGCAATCTGCAGAAGGTTCAGCACAGAACCGGCGCATCCGGCCTTCGGATTCATGCTCCCGATCACGACACGGTCAATCCGTGATTGCACCAGTGCACCGGCGCACATCTGGCAGGGCTCGAGCGTCACATACATTGTGCAGCCTTCCAGACGCCAGTCACCGAGCTTCTTCGCAGCCTTTCGGATGGCATTCAGTTCGGCGTGGGATAAGGTGTTTTTATCGATATTCCGGCGATTGTATCCGCGCGCAATAATCTTGCCTTCGGCATCATTTACGATAACGCATCCAATCGGAACTTCATCGATGGCATATGCTTTTCTAGCCTGCTTTATCGCCTGTTTCATAAATTTTTCCTCTGTGGTCATTATGTATCCTTTCACATTCTTACGAAACATTATTATTGATTCCAACAGAAATGAATAATCTGAGAAGGGTCTTCGTCCGTACCTTCTCTTTTGGTTTCATGGAAACCAAGTTTGTGGATTAAATGCATGGATGCCGTATTTCCGGCTCTTACTCTGGCAAGGACACAATGGAAGCCCAGTGTTTCCCGGGCATATTTTAAAATAGCAGAACAAACTTCATAGCCGAGGCCTTCTCTCTGCCGTTCTATGCAGATCAGGTAACTGAGCTCCGGATTCTCCCGGCCTTTCTGATAATTAAGCCCTGCTCGTCCGATTACCTGATGCGACTGAATTTCTTCGATGATCCATACACCATAATGATGGGCATCGTACCGATATCGGATGTATTTGCGGATATAATCCAGTTCTTCCTCTTTCGTATCCTGGATGTCGGACATATATAAGCGTATTTCCGGTGGTTCATACATTTCAAATAATCTGTCCACATCAGATGCACAGATTTCTCGCACGATACATCGCTTTGTCCGAAAAATTTCATATGGAATGCCAAGCATCCGATTTCGGATTTTCTCCAGATATTCTTTATCTACATGATTCACATCTTCCAATATATAAGGATACTCCGCCACCGTTAACGTCGTTTCGTACCTGTCGAGCGGCAGACAGGGTACCACAAGTTTTCCCTGCCGTTTTCCTTTCATGATCTTGTCCCACTCATTTGTCAAATATAATTCTTTATACCATCGTTCCATTTTAAAAATCTCCATTTATATATTGCGGGGTCACATATGCGTCTACCCGATTTTCCATACATCACCGCTTTTTTCAGAATCTGGATTTGTCAAAAAAATAATCTTCAAATAATAAAAAAGCGCTTGCAGCCCCCGGTTTTGTCTCACTTTTGTCTACCTCTCAATGCTATAATACTTTCATAAGAAACGCAACAGAAAAATACAGATCATCTCAGAAAAAAGGAGTACAACAAAATGATCATTACAATGATAATTCTTGGTTTTATCGCATACGTAAAGAAAACACAGGCAAAAAAATGCAACTGTTAATATGAAAAAGCATTTGCTGAAAAAATAATAAAAAAGTTCAAATCGTTACGAAGTCGTGAAAATTTGTTGACAGCCCCCGACACCTGATGATATACTTAAAACTCGAGCAGCCGGGGTGCTAGCGGTACCTTGTACCATCAATCCGCTATAGTTGGGGTGATATCCCGCAGAGGGTTGTCAATTGTAGAGCTGCCTCTTATAAGCGGCGTAGATTTTTGGGTCTCGCGCAACAGGAACTTATGAACCGGGTCAGGTCAGGAATGGAGCAGCCCTAAGTAGGACCTCTTGTGTGCCGTGAGGGTGCCTGGGATGAGTTGGCTGTAGGAGTAACGTCTGGGATTGCAATTCGAAGCGGGATGCTCGTAAAAAAGTCGTGTAGAACAGATAATGATTGTCTGTTGTACACGGCTTTTTTTCCTGCTAAGCGATTGTTAGCGTGCGGGACAAAACAGCCTGATTTCTTTTTCAACACACACATTCATTTTTATAAAAACAATCAAAATAAGTGTTTTTTAGCTTGAAAAACCATTAAAATAATGGTTTAATAAAGGCGAGGTGATATATCATATGAATAATACAAACTTTGCAATTCAGGAATATGTGACCGGTTCAGATATAAAAAGAGTACGAAAAACATTGCAGTTAACGCAGAAAAAATTTGCGGAATTACTTGGTGTTTCCAAAGCAACCATGGAACGATGGGAAACAAAAGAAGATAAAATTACCGGTCCGGTTGTTTTGTTATTAAAAATATTAGAAGATCATCCGGAGTACGTTGTGAAAATACAGATTCCGGATAAGGAATATGGTTTGCGTATGTGGTATATGCATGAGCAGGAAATATGTACGCTCATCGATGTAGATGAATTGAAAAAACGGGTAAAAATCAAAAATTATACAGACAATATTATGTTTCAGGCTTTTGGAAATCTGAAGGAACCAACGTATGAAGATTATGAGGCATTTCTGGAGTCTCGCTGTTTTCCCAAAAGCCGCGATAAAATGAAACTGATTTTAAAAGATCTTGATCTGCCGTTTTATGATCCCCTGATGATCATTCAGAAGACAGAAGGACGAATGGCAGAAGATCATTTTTGGATTCGAATAGAGAGGTGAGAGATCTATGATCGAATTGTTTGAACAAAATGATCGAAAAGTCGACCGACAATCCTCCAAGGGAAATCAGCTTAAATGGGAAAATGAAGGTATCTGGTACAAAGCAGATTGTACCGGATATGAAGGACTTGCCGAATATATGGTATCGCATCTGTTGGAAAAATCTTCTTTGGGAAAAAATGAATTTGTACAATACGATTATGAACAGATAAAATATAAAAATGTTTTTTATAATGGTGTAAAAAGCAGAAATTTTTTGTATGATGACTGGCAGATTATAACTTTGGAGCGTCTGTTTCAAAATTTTTTCCAGAAAAGTTTGTATGAAGCGGTATGGCATATACAATCTTCTGTGAAGAATCGGCTTGAATTTCTGGTGACACAGGTGGAGCGTATTACCGGATTGAAGGATTTTGGAATTTATTTAAATAAATTGCTGACAATTGATGCGGTGTTTGTAAATGAAGATCGTCATATGCATAATATAGCTGTTCTGATGAATCAAAAGGGAGACTTTGCATATTGTCCTATTTTTGATCATGGTGCTGGATTGCTTTCGGACACTAGCATGGACTATCCGTTGGGAACCGATGTATATGATGCGCTTTCGGAAGTAAGGGCAAAAACGATCAGCGGCAGTTTTGAGGAACAATTGGATGTATCAGAAGAAGTATGCGGGACAAATCTGTATTTTCATTTTACCAAAAAAGATGTAGAACGATTATTAAATGAAATACCGGGTTATTCTGAACAGGAGAAAGAAAGAGTCCAAGATATTTTGTTTGAGCAGATGCGTAAGTATAAATATCTGTTTAAAAATTAACCATAACGCAAATATAATATGACACAACACAACGTAAATGGAAGAAATCAGGCTGTTTTTTCCTGCTAAGCGATTATTAGCGTGCAGGACAAAACAGCCTGATTTCTTCTTCAATACGTTCAATACGTAAATTTTGAAATCATTTTTCCATTTATCGCGGCAGATTCCACTCAAAATGTTTCGCCAGGTATCGAACGACCAGAACCAGGCAGAAACCAATCAGCGCAGCGGCACTTTCCGGTATGAAATGGTACAAAATATAGTATCCGACAATACCGAAAATACAAGCCGTAGCGTAAATGTGCTTCTGAAGCACATACGGAATGTCACCGGCCAGCAGATCACGCAGGATTCCACCACCAACACCCGTGATCAGTCCCACAAATGCGATCAATAAGAACTGATCGGTATGTAGGAAACGAATGGTCGCCTCCATACCAAGGATGGTGAAGGCGGCCAGCCCGAGGGTATCGGACAGAAATAGAAGATTATGGTACATGATATCCGTGCGGCGTGCGATTTTTTCAGCGATGGTATTTCGTGTGTGGAGTTTCCAACAGATAAACACCACAAGCGCTGTAACTGATGAAATAACCGTACATTTCGGATTCTGGAACATGGCAGGAGGAGTATTTCCGATCACGATGTCACGAATGGCACCGCCGCCTACGGATGTTACGATACCGAGGATCAGTATACCAAAAAGATCCATTTCTTTTTTGATGGCCAGCATGCTGCCGGAGATTGCAAATGCAATGGAGCCGATGATCTCAAATACAGACATTAAGTTTGTCACGTTAATAGCCTCCTCCATTTAAGTCGAGCGTTCGTGAGACTTGCGCATGATTCTGGTCAGTGTAAGCTGACAAATTCTATTCAGAATCATTGTGCATCCTCGCGGAGCATCTATCTCAGTCTGAGACTGAGATAGATTTTTGCGTTTGGCGCCTATATGCGCAGTACATTTAACATATCATACTTATGATTTGATTGTCTACTATAAAATATAAAAACTGGTATGGTCAAAAATGCCAAAACTGGAAGTGTTAAAAGTGCCAATAGGAAGGTAAGATGGTCGTAAGTTAATCATCGATGAAACACTGTAACAAAAACAATGAAAATCAATTTATGAGACAAGAGGTGTTTGTTATGGACAATCATTATAATCATTTTAAGAAAATCGATGCCCATTCTCACATTGGAAAATTCGGCAGTCCGTTTAACATTGACTTTGATCTGCAGCGCTTGAGTGAACAGATGGAAGAGTACAATATTGAAAAAACAATCTTGTGTCCGGCTGGATGCCATTTAAATGAAGAGCTGAAAGCGGCCTATCAGGCAGCTCCGGACAAGATTATCCCGCTTTGCTGGGTAAATGCCAATGAAGGACAGGAAGCATATGATATGCTGGAGCATTATCTGCGGGATGAAAATTTTGCAGGAGTAAAAATGCAGCCGTTATTTGATGCGTTTACCGCAGATTCACCGATGGTTGACCCGATCATGGAGATCGCAGAGGCGTACAAAAAACCGGTATTTATTCACTGCGGACATCCGCCTTTTTCACTGCCGTGGCAGATCGGTCTGCTGGCAGAGCGCCATCCGCATGTGCCGACGGTTATGATCCATATGGGACACGGACATGGTGTTTATATCGAAGGAAGTCTGAATATGGCATACAAATATGACAACCTGTTTCTGGAAGTATCCGGAATGCCGATGGGGTGTCAGATCAAAAATGCTTATGAGACTGTGGGAAGTGAACGGGTAATGTTCGGTATCGATTCCCCGTTCCATCATCCGAGTGTGGAGATCCAGCGCGTTTATTCCTGTGGGTTGAACGACGCACAGCTGGAAGATGTATTTTATAACAATGCGAAGAAATTTATGGAGTTAAAGACGATTTAACAAAGAAATGTAAATTTGGAGAATATGCATTTTTGAGACAAATGTAACTGGAGAACAACAAAAACGAGTAAAAAGTCAGACATGACTTTTGGGGGTAAATGAGAGGAGAAAAATTATGAATGCACAGATAAATGTAACAAATGCCGGACAGAAGATCCGGACCGTTGATATCACGGTGACAGCAGCAATGGCTGCCTTAGTATTTTTAGGAACTTATATTTTTAAAATCCCAACTATCAGTGGTTATGTACACTTAGGAGACTGCATGATCCTGCTGACCGTTGCATTATTTGGCTTGAAAAAAGGTGCCATCGCAGGTGCTATCGGCGGCGGATTATCCGATTTCATCGGTGGATATTTCTACTGGGTTGTTCCGACTTTGCTGATCAAATGTATGTGGGCCATTGTAATGGGACTGATCATGCACAAGATCCTGAAGGACAGAAAAGGTTCTTTCCTGATCGGTGCAATTGTCGGTGGTGTGCTTCATATCATTGCGTACACACTGGTAAGAGTTGCCCTGTATGGTGGAAAAACAGCCATCATCGAGATTCCGGCACTGACTTTCCAGACAGCAGCAGGAATCGTGATTGGATTTGTAATCTATATGCTGCTGAAAAAATCAGGTGTGGCAGGCCGTTTGTCCGGAATGGTCAGCAAATAAAGAGGATTTGGTCTTCGTTGGTACTTTTTGGTACACAAAGATTTTTAGGTGTTGCACTGACCTGGTTAAATAGGTATAATTACTTAAAGGTAATCAGGGAAGGGTGAATATTATGAAAAACGTAATTCAGATTGATTTACAGCCCGTACAGACAAAACGGGCCAGTGAAGAAATATATAACCAGATTCGACAGTTGATCTTAGATGGTGAGATCCATCCGGGAGAGCGTCTTCCGTCTGAACGAAAAATGATGGAGATGATGCATCGCAGCCGTCCAACGATCCGTGAAGCAATGCGTATGCTGGAGCGGGAAGGCTATATTAAGATCTATTCCGGCAGCAGCGGAGCGGTTGTGCAGGAGATCAACGTGGACAATGCAGTACAGTCTCTGGAGACAATCATTCAGATGAAGCATCTGAGCATTGAAAATATTCTGGAGTACAGACGTCAGACCGAAAACGAGGCTGCACGTCTGGCAGCAGTCCGACGGACAGAGGAAGATCTGGAGAAAATGAAAGAAATCATCCAGAAAGCGGAGACTGCAATTGGAAATCCGGAAGAATTTATGGCGTGTGACATGGCATTTCATGTGGCTGTGGCGGAAGCATCACAGAACAGTATGTATTCCATTATGTTGCAAGTTTGCAGAAACGTGCTTGGTGAATCGCTGACAGAAATCCTGAATCAGGGAAAGAAAAGTACACAGAAAGTACGTTATGAACTGATCCTGGATGTGCACAAAAGGATTTATTTCGCAGTGAAAAACCAGAAGGAAGAAGAAGCAGCAAAATGGATGACCACGCATCTGGTCAATGCGGAGAGCGATATTCTGGCGAAATAATAAGTATACTTTAGGGATAATCAAAGTTTTAAGCTTTTGATTATCCCTTTTTTGGTGCAAAATTGTACCAACATAGACTGAAATTGTGAAGAAGTGCTCCCATACTCGAAAAGGGAAGACTACAAAATGACAATCATTTTATTGATTCTGTGATTCTTTATACAGTTCATATGACAAAATATAATAATGGCGTTCCCGATAGGATTCCCAGTTCATGGAAATCAGGGAACGTATTTTTTTTATGCGTTGATTTAAAGAGTTTCGGTGCATATTTAAGGCTATTGCTGTGGCAGAGCTATTGCGTTCATTGATAAAAAATTCATACAAAATATCTGAAAAATTTGTGTGATGTTTTTTGTCATAATCCAATAGTATCTTTAAGTCTGTGTGCAGGAAAGTTTCGGTTGATTCTTTCTGCGTAAAAATATTTGCAATATGTTCCAGATAGTAATCGGCATAACAGAATAAGGAAGATTCCGGATGCTGCCGGGTTCCAAGCTCAATTGCCCGCAAAGCCTGCTTGTAGTAGTCCGGGGCATCAATAATATCGTGAAACTGATTGCTGAGTCCTGCAAACAGACCATACTTTTTGCAGAGATTCTGTATGGTTGCAATGCTGGCTGAGGACAGTCGGTCTGTTCCGGGCAAATCCAGAAAAATAATAATGGCACCGTTGTACATTAAGGTTTTGGCTCCCGGAAAATTATTTTCAAAGGTATTGCGAATCAGGTTGGTATTGATAATATGGGAACTTCTGGCTGTTTCGATGGCGATACAGTAGATATTACCGTGAAATTCGCAATTTGTGTAAGCCAGTCGTTCCGCATAATTGGCATCACGGATGATCTTTCCGTCAAGAAGATCCCGCAGAAACGATTCATAGTTGTATCCATGATTATTTCGGTAAAACTCTGTCTGACTCAGATGCATATAAATGGCAGATTTAAAGAGCGACAGGAGCTTGCGGTCAATCGGACGGAACGGGCGGTGTTTATCAATGAGCACAATATGTCCCATATCCCGTTTGGTATCAATGGCACAGGCCAGCAGGGAATAGGGAAGGTTTGGGTTCTGAAAATACACCGGCTCTTCGCTGTGCATAATTTTTTCATGAATATGATCATGATTTGCCAGTTCGAATTCCTGATCGGAAAATCCCTGATGCATCAGAATCGATTTTGTAAGTGGATCCAGATCATCGGATTCCCACTTTGAAGCAATCAGATGAAATCCGGCATCAAATACGCCAATCGGATTTGCAAAAATATAGTAGGCCAGATCAGTGATTCGCTGAATGCCCTCCCGATGATACAGGATATTTAAAAATTCCTCGGACAAAAAACCGAGTTGGATATTGGAATAAAAGAAATCTTCTAATGCAAGCAGATCTGTTTCAGGTTCTGCACTTTGTATCAAAAGCAGATTCAGATCATCTGCTGTCTGATTGGCAAGCTGCTCCATAGCATCCAGATTTGTACTGTCAAAAAAGCAGACAATATGCATGTCTGGAATTGTGGATATGGAAGTCAGAGCCGCTTTATCCGTACAGGTATAAAGCAGATAATCACGATATTTATCTGGTGAGCCCGGTAAAGGTGCAAGACCGGCAATGCATGGAGTCGCATTGTGCTCTTTCAGACAGGAAATATGGCCCGAAAAAAACTGTTGTATATTTTTTAAATTGATCAGCATGTAAAATTCCCCCAAAAACAAATTGTTACTATTAATAATCATGTGAAAAGCGAAGATTGTCAATAGAAAAAACGGTGTTGTGTGTGGAAGGAAGTACAGAGCATTTTTGGGGGGGGAGGTGGATGGACAGATGATATAAAAGGAAAAATAAGGCACTAATGTCAGAAGTGCACAAAAAAACAAGAAAAATGGTCACGAATGTCTCGATGTGAAAAATAGCTTTTTGATAAAATTTATCTTATCAGAAGGCAGATCCCTGAGAAAAACAGGTATGAAATTTTGTGTAAAAGGAGAGGCTGTCGGGAAATGTGAAGGTTTGAAGGAGGTAAAATTTTATGGTTGTGGAGAACAAGGGACAACAGCAGAGCGTACGATTTGTCGTGGATACAGACAGATGCTGCGGATGTAAAAAATGCATTCGCCGATGCATGGAAAATGTATGGCAGTGGGATAACGAGCATAATCATGCGTATCCAAAATATCCGGATGAATGTGTACTGTGTTATCAGTGTGAGATGGAATGTCTGAATAACTGCATCGATATTCAGCCAATTGCAACATTACAGGTAGATCCATTGTATTACAGTGCAGGGCGAATCGAGGAAGCTATGGGGCAGAAGGGGGAATAACGATGAAGACATATAAGGATTATGGAAAACTGTATGTGGCAGATGTGCTTGTAATTGGCGGTGGAATGAGCGGACTGATCACAGCACTTCGCGCAAAAGAGAAAAATCCGGATCTGGATATTCTTGTAGTAGATAAAGGTACTATTGGCTGGTCCGGTCAGGCGACAAAAGCCGGAAATGGTATCCGTGCAACCATGAAAAATGAAATGGCAATACCGATTTCCATGGGATATCTGGTAAATGCACACACGGAATTTTTAAATGATCAGGAGTTTCTGGCAAAATACCTGAAAGTGCATGAAGATAACGTAGAATACATTAATCATCTGGGAGTAAAGACATCTTACCATGAAGATGGTTCTATTAATTATTACGGAGAAATGATTCCACATGCACTGACTGGAGCCGCCATTGAAATTAATGTCTGTCGTTCTCTGCGTGCGGCAGCACTGAAAAGTGGAATCCGGTTGCTGAGCAGAACGAATGTCTTTGAACTGCTGACAAATGATGCAGGAAAAGTAATTGGTGCCATTGGCTTTGAAATGGATCATGCAGAGTGTGTGATCTTCCAGGCAAAAGCTATTGCAATGGCCACACAGGGCTGTCATTTCAAGAAAATCGGATTGGAGTTTATGGGATATGGAACTGGTGTTGGGGCAGCATACCGCGCCGGTGCTGTTATGAGAAATGTGGAGTTTTCCACACAGACCGATATTGTATTCAAGAAAAACAATACACCGATTTATGGTGGATTTAATCTGATCTATAACAGTAAAGGGGAGAATATTAAAGATAAATACTGCGGACCGAAACCATTGATGGAAGTGTCCACAGAGCTGGTGCTTGGCATGCTGGAAGAAGTAAAACAGGGTAATGGCCCGCTCTGGTGTGATCTGGAGCATCCGGATGAAGTGCGAAAACTGATCGGCGGTCAGGATTTTGGACCGGATCGAATGAATCTGGATAAACTGGCCTGGGAGAAACATGTATTTGAGAAAACGGCGCGAGCTTTCGGTGATGTGGGATTAAAACCGGAGACGACCATTAAAATGGTTCTGCAGGTTGAGCCGATTAAAGTTGACACAGAGTATAAGACAGATGTAGATGGTCTGTGGGCACCGGGCAAAATTTCCACACAGGGTTGTGCATATTTTGGATGGACCAGAGGAGATGGTGTTGGAAATGCATCGACCACAGCGATGATGGCAGGTGATAGTATTGCAGAATATGTGCGTACCGCGCAGCAGTTTGACCTGAATGAAGATCAGGTGAAAGAATACAAAGAGAAGATATATGCACCGTATCATCGCGACAGTGAGCATCATCCGAAAGAAATTTTTGACCGTATTGAGCGCTATATTTTCCAGGTAGATAAGTTACTGGCAAAGAGTGAAAAATCTATTCATGAAGTATTACAGGATATTGAAGAAATGAAGAAGATTGTTCCGCAATTGACAGCAGAAGATCCACATGGTCTGGCAAAATGCCTGGAGGCAGCCGACAGCTTATTATGCCTGGAAATGGTATTCCGCGCAGCCGATATGCGAAAAGAAACAAGAGGCCAGATGTACCCGCATTACAGAGCCGATTATCCGCAGCATGATGACAAAAACTGGCTGAAATGGATCAATATCAGACAGGGAAAAGATGAGGAAATGGAATTATTTACGGAGGATATTCCAATGTGGAGATATCCGATCCGTCCGGAAGGATATGAGATCCCGGAAGGTCATAAAGAAGAGTTCTATGTTCCGGAGAATCCATTGGCAGCAAAGATGATGGAATGCAAAAAAATGATGGAAAGCATGCATATGTAAGGGGGAAGAACCGTGGCTAAAGTAAACGTCAGATTTGATTTATATGAATATGAAGTATCAAAAGGGAAAACGATTCTGGAGGCTTCACTGGAGACACATACACATCCGCAAGAATATAAACGTGTCATGATTCCGGTTTTATATTATCTGAAAGGAATCAATGATACAGATGAAAGTGGTGTCTGTGTGGTAGAGGCAGATGGGGAACTGGTAAATGCATCCACTACAAGGATCCGGGAAGGCATGAACATTCAGACACGTTCAGAGAAAGTAATTGCGGCAAGAAGAGACGCACTGGCAAAAATTCTTGCAAAACATAACAAATCTTGTATTTACTGTGACAGATCTTCCAGCTGTGAACTTCAGGATCTGTTGCATGAATATGGATTTACCAATGAACCGGATTTGCCAAAGGAGCAAATTGAGCCATTGGATCTGTCTTCCAAAGTGCTTGTCCGCGATAACAATAAATGTATCCGCTGCAAACGGTGCATTGCGGTATGCGGCAAAGTGCAGGCTGTATCTGCGATTGCAGCTACAGGAAATGGTCTGGATACCGTTATCGCACCATCATCCCCGCAGGGACTGGCGGCAGCAAGCTGTGTAAACTGCGGACAGTGCGTCGCTGTCTGCCCGGTTGGTGCGCTGACAGAACGCACGCAGATGGATGAAGTGAAGGCAGCCATTGCGGATCCGGAGAAATATGTGGTCGTTCAGGTGGCACCTGCAGTCCGCGCCGCACTGGGAGAAGATTTTGAATTTCCAATCGGTGTAGATGTAGAGGGAAGAATTGCCGGTGCATTAAAAGAACTTGGTTTTGACAAAGTGTTTGATACAAAAGTTGGTGCAGATCTGACCATTATGGAAGAAGCACATGAACTGGAAGAACGTATCAAAAACGAAGATGTGTTACCAATGATCACGTCCTGCTGTCCTGGATGGATCAAATATGCAGAGCATTTTTACCCGGATATGCTGGATCATATTTCCAGCTGCAAATCACCGCATCTGATGTTTGGTGCAATTGTAAAAAGTTATTATGCAGAAAAAATGGGACTTGAGAAAGATAAGATCGTTACAGTCAGTGTAATGCCCTGTACAGCGAAAAAATTTGAAATTACGAGAGAACAGGAAAGTGGTACAGATGTAGATTATGTCATTACCACAAATGAACTTTCCCGTATGATCAAAGATGCAGAAATTCAGTTTGAGTCCATGTCGGTAGATGAGACATTTGACGAGCCTCTGGGAGAAGGAACCGGAGCAGCAGTGATTTTTGGTGCAAGTGGAGGTGTTATGGAAGCAGCACTGCGCACCGCTGTCGAAGATCTGACCGGGGAATCATTACAGAAACTGGAGTTTGCTGATGTGCGTGGAATGAATGGCATCAAAGAAGCTTCTTATGAGCTGAATGGTCAGACTTTAAAAGTTGCTGTTGTGTCCGGTCTGGCAAATGCAAATGCATTGTTGACCAGAATCAAAGCTGGGGAAGCAGATTATCAGTTTATCGAAGTGATGGCATGTCCTGGTGGCTGTGTCAACGGTGGCGGGCAGCCTCATCAGCCGGCATTGCTGCATGCAGATATGGATATTCCGGCGGTTCGTGCAGCAGCATTGTACCGAAATGATGAAGCCAGTGCGGTACGCAAATCCCATGAGAATGAGGCTGTAAAAGAATTATACCGGGCATATCTCGGAGAGCCGGGAAGTGAAGTGGCACATAAATTGTTACATACCACTTATATGGCTCGCTAGGCATATGAAATGTCAAATACAAATAAGTGCTGATTGGATAGAAAATTAGTATAATAGGTTAAAAAATAAATACGACGCGTTTTAAGGAGAGAAGCAGCGATTCTGGCAGAAGTGTTAGTTTTTGTGCTTCTCTTTTTTGTGCAAAATTGTACAAATATGGAATGAAATTGTGAAGAAGTGCTTCCTCCTCCAAAAAGAAAGTTTGCTAAAATTATCTGAGTAGAAAACAAAACTGTGAGAGAAAGTTAAATGAAGGGAGCATTTAAAATGCAAAGTATAAAAAGAATGCGTTATATG
The DNA here is from genome assembly GCA_963617435.1 of Lachnospiraceae bacterium. GTDB lineage: Bacteria > Bacillota > Clostridia > Lachnospirales > Lachnospiraceae > Eubacterium_I. The sequence continues at coordinate 50,169 of CAVEOS010000008.1, read as the reverse complement.
ATTGCTGGCTTAGTGATTATGTTATTGTCTGGCTTTGTGTATGCCTGGTCTGTAATGGCTCGCCCAATCAGTGCATCAAGGCCGGAATGGAGCGCAGCGCAGTTGTCGCTGACGTTTACTCTGGTCATGATTTTTTTCTGTATTGGCGGCGTAATAGCAGGATTTCTGGGACGGAAATTATCTGTGGCAAAGTATATGGTGTTATCTGCAGGAATGTATTTGATCGGTTTTTTGCTGACTGGATTTTGCGGTTCACAGATTGGAGTGCTATATCTTGGATTTGGTGTGTTTGGAGGCGTTGCGGCAGGAATGACGTACAATGTGGTAATGAGCACCTTGTCAGCATGGTTTCCGGATAAACAGGGGCTGATATCAGGTATTATGATGATGGGATTTGGTATCAGCAGTTTTATCATCGGCAAAGTATTTGCTGCAATGACACCTTCGGATGGAAGTGATGCATGGCAGACAACTTTTAAAATCATGGGGATTTTTATCTGTGTTGTGTTGATTATTTGCGGATGTTTCTTAAAATATCCGGAGAAAAATCAGATAGTAACAGGAGAAAAGAAAAATGCAGTCACTCCGTCTGCCTGTGAAGTTGGACCAGGGCAGATGGTTCGAATGAAAAGTTTCTGGTTTTATTATATCTGGGCAGTTCTGATCGGTGCAGCTGGTCTGGCGATTGTTTCCCAGGGAAATGGAATTGCAGGAGAAGTGGCACAGGGAATTTCTGATGCAAATCTGGCCACAGTAACCGGTCTGCTGTCACTATTTAACGGAATTGGTCGTGTGATATTTGGAAAAGTATATGACAAAAAAGGGGTTCGTTTTACTCTTATTTCTGATCTGATCATATATGCTGTTGCGGTAGCCCTGATTCTTGCGGCATTATTGAGTGGTCAGTTTGGCTTGCTAATTATCGCATTTATCGTGTACGGAATTGCTTATGGTGGAGTGACCCCGCTGGGGTCAGCTGTCATCAGTGACTTCTATGGAAGGACACATTATTCGAGGAATTTTTCAATCGTGACAACAACGTTGATGCTGGCGTCTCTTTCTTCTACGATTTCCGGAAAATTATATGACATGAGTCAGTCGTATCTGTCCACAATATATCTGGCGCTGATTCTCTGGGCTTGTAGTTTTGTGATTTCCTTTGGAATCAGGAGACCCAAAAAAATAAAATAAATTGTGCAATCGCATACAGCATGTAAAAACGTGTATATTACTGCACAAAAAATAGAAAAAAATGGTCATTATTGTCCAAATGCAAAAAGTGGCTTTTTGATAAAATTTATGTATCAGGCAGGACTAAATCTGCAATGTATGAAAGGAGAAAGTAAAGATGAAAAACGAGTACAGGGAATTTCAGGAATACGATCCGCCAGTATTGTATACAGGAATGAAACGGATGACAGATGTTTACATTCCGATGCGGGATGGCTGCCAGCTTTGTGCGGACATTAATCTTCCGGATGGAGAAGGACCATTTCCGGTTATCGTGTCTTTTGGACAGCATAATAAAGATCTGCTGGATGCAGATTATAACGAGAGTATGCCGGCGCAGCCGAGCTGGTCTCATTTCTGGTTTGGAAATATTGAATCCGGGGATACAAAATATATGGTATCCAGAGGATATGTTCATGTATTGATTCAGGCAAGAGGCGCAGGAAAATCAGGGGAAGGAAACCCGATGATGGCGCCATTTGATCACTATGATGCAATTGAATGGATTGCAGAACAGGAATGGTGTGATGGAAATGTCGGTATGTGCGGATTATCCAATTTTGGTGTAAACCAGCTGATGGCAGCACAGGCGCAGCCGCCACATCTGAAAGCAATCTTTCCACAGGATCCGGGCTGGTGCTATGGTATGTTCCGTGAGATGAATCTGGGAGGAGTAATTAACACACTGATGTATCATCTGGGACCGATGAGTGTAGATCATGCAGCAATCCAGGCACCGGGGGAATTGCCACCGGAGTTGGATGCAGCATGGAAAGCAGCCATGAATAACCCGGATTATCAGATGTACCGCAACTTGTATAATGTCCTGACCATGAAGGGTCAGCTTCAGCCAATGATGTTTTATACTATGCTGAACCCATATGATACAGACGATACGTATGAGATTGGTGTAAAAAAAGCATCTAACATTAAAATTCCGGTATATCTTGGTTCTGGACAATATGCCATTGATTATCACTTCCACTGGCAGGGGGCACAGGATTGGTATAAAGAGATTCAGGGTGTTCCGAAAAAACTGATGCTGACAGGTCCGGCGCATCGTGCGCGTCCGTTCCAGGAGCGCGGTATGCATAAAGAAATGCTGAAATGGTATGATTACTGGCTCAAGGGAATCGATACCGGAATCATGGAAGAAGCGCCGGTTCGTTATTGGGTAACCGGTTCCAATGAGTGGCGTTCTGCAAGTAACTGGCCGGTTCCGGAGACGGAGTGGACACCGCTGTATTTTGACTGCTGGGAGAGACTGCGTACAGAGAAAATTGACCCATATGCGTGGGATGGCGCAGATGTACCGGATGCATTTGTGCAGACACCGCCAACGATTACAAATAAAGTAGAAAAAGTGCGCTATTGTACCGATCCGTTACCGGAAGATGTGACAATTGCAGGTCCAATCAGTGCCAAATTCTGGGCTTCTATTGATTCGGATGACACGAACTTCTTTGTTGTGTTAAAGGATCTTGGACCGGATTGTACAGATCGTACCGGAAGAGAGGGAGAACGGGAAATCCCGGAGCTGCCGGAGAAATATCTGACAAAAGGTATGCTGAAGGCATCCATGCGTGAACTGGACGAAGAGAAGAGCACGCCGTACAAACCGTGGCATAAACTGACCAGGGAAGCACAGAAACCGGTTGTACCGGGAGAAATCAACGAGTACAACGTGGAAGTTATGTCTGTGTGTCACACATTCAAAGCAGGACATCGTATCTGCGTGGAAATTTCCTGCCTGGATCTGCCAGACGGCGCATGCTGTGTATGCGATACCGAGTATATTCCGTATCATGTATGCAGAAATGAGACAGTTCTGCACAAGATTTATCGTGATGGAGAACATCCGTCTCACATTTTACTTCCGGTAATTCCGAATAAGTAAATATAATATGTTTTAAACAGAGAAGTACTTATTTCGATAAAAATATCGATTTCGGTGCTTCTCTTTTTTGTGTGAAAGAGGTTGCATTTCTCTGCAGACAGTCCTATAATAGCTGTACAACTGGTAAGACCAGATAGAGAGACAAAAGATACAGAAAATGATGTGCAGTGGAGGCGAGAAACATTGAAACAACTGCAAAAAACTTTTTTGTATCTGGAAAAATGATAGTGAAAAAAGAATGTTTGAGAGGAGAAGAACAATGGAGATCGTTGTGTGTATCAAACAGGTTCCGGGTACCAGTCAGGTAGAGATCGATCCGGAAACAGGTGTATTAAAACGTGACGGTGCAGCAGCCAAGATCAACCCATATGATCTGTATGCATTAGAGACTGCAATGCGCCTGAAAGAGCGCTGCGGCGGAACGGTAACCGCAGTTACAATGGGACCGCCTCAGGCAGAGGCCATGATGAAAGAAGCTTATATGATGGGTGTGGATCAGGCATATGTATTTACAGACCGTACTTTCGCAGGTGCGGACGTGCTGGCAACTTCCTATACACTGGCGCAGGGTATTACCTCCATTTGTGATTATGACATTATCATCTGTGGAAAACAGACCACAGACGGTGACACTGCTCAGGTAGGACCGGCCATGGCAGAGTACCTTGGAATCCCGTGTGCAGCATGGGTTGGTGAGATCGCTGATGTGGACGAAGATGCCGTTACCGTTGGACAGGATTTCGTGAATGTGCGTCAGCTGGCAAAAATGAAACTTCCATGTCTGATCACTGTGGAAAAAGATATTTACACTCCGCGTCTTCCGTCCTACCGCCTGAAAGCAGCGACAAAGGACCGTAAAGTAGAGATGATCACATTTGCAGACTTTAAGGATCAGGATGTGACACATTACGGACTGAAAGGTTCCGCTACTTCTGTAGAGCGTATTTTCCCGCCGGAAAGCCACGACGGACAGATTTTTATGAAGGGATCTGCCGAGGAGGCAGCCAGTGAACTGGCAGATATTTTTGCAGAGAGAAAATACATATAAGCGGAGGAATAGAAGATGGCAACATTAAATTTTAATCAGGATCAGTGTATCCTCTGCGGACAGTGTGTATCAAAATGTCCCTTCGGAGCACTGGAGATCAAAGATAACAAAATAGAAATCAACGCATCCTGTAAGATGTGTAAACTGTGCGTGAAATCATGTCCGGTGCAGGCAGTTTCCTTAGTAGAGGATGAAGTGAAAAAGACTGTGGACAAAGACGCATGGAAAGGTGTCATGGTTTTTGTGGAGCAGGAAGAGAGCGGCATCCATCCGGTAGCGTTCGAGCTGATCGGAAAAGCAAGAGAGCTGGCTGCGAAGATCAACCACCCGGTTTATGCGGTACTGATCGGTGGCGAGCAGGCCAAAGAGCAGGCGCAGACATTGCTGGAGTATGGTGTGGATAAAGTCTATGTCTATGCGCATGAAGCACTGGCACACTTCCGCGGCGATGTGTATACAAACATTATGGAGGATTGCATCAAGACTGTAAAACCAACGGTTGTTCTGGTTGGTGCAACTTCCCTGGGACGTTCCCTGGCTCCGGCCTGTGCGACACGTTTCCGTACCGGTCTGACCGCAGACTGTACCGTACTTGATATGAAGGAAAATACTGATCTGGTGCAGATCCGCCCGGCTTTCGGTGGAAATATCATGGCACAGATCATCACAACAAATACAAGACCGCAGTTTGCAACCGTTCGTTATAAAGTAATGAATGTTGCTGAGAAGACAGCGCCGAACGGTGAGGTCGTAACCTGTAAAGTAACCGATGAAATGCTGAAATCCGGCATGGAAGTCATCAGCACAGAGATCGTGGAAAAAACAAAAGGCATCGAGGAAGAAGATGTGCTGGTCGTTGCAGGCCGTGGTGTGAAAAAACAGGAAGATCTGGCGATGCTGCAGGAGCTGGCAGATGCCCTTGGCGGACAGCTTGCAACCACACGTCCGCTGGTAGAAAAAGGCTGGAACGACGTGACAAAGCAGATCGGACTTTCCGGACGTACCGTAAAGCCGAAACTGATCATTACCTGTGGTGTTTCCGGTGCGGTGCAGTTTGCAGCAGGGATGGATGGCGCTGAGTGTATCGTGGCTATCAACACCGATGCGGAAGCACCGATCTTCAAGATCGCAAATTATTGTATTACCGAAGATTTATACAGTGTAGTACCGGCGCTGACAGCAGCAGTGCAGGCAAAACAGCAGTAAAGGGGGACGTCGAAAATGGAATATCAGGTAATTACACCGGAAGGTGTGGAATATTTAAAAAGTGTGACAGCCCCGGACCGTGTTTTTTACGGGGATGAGATAGAGTATGATTATGCGCATGATGAGATGCCGGATTTTGGTACCCATGCGCCGGACGTACTGGTAGAAGTTTTAAGTACCGAAGAAGTATCCAAGGTGATGCGTTATGCTTACGAGCACTGCATTCCGGTCACTCCGCGTGGAGCCGGAACCGGTCTGTCCGGTGGGGCTGTGCCAATTTACGGTGGAATCCTGCTCTGTACCGAAAAAATGAACAAGATTCTGGAGTGGGATCTGGACACAATGACGGTGGTCATTGAACCGGGTGTGCTTGTTATGGAACTGGCCAATGCCGCACAGGAAAAAGGCGTATTTTATCCGCCGGAGCCGGGTGAAAAAACAGCTTCCGTCGGTGGAAATGTTATGACAAATGCCGGTGGTATGAAGGCCGTAGGTTATGGTGTTACAAGAAACTATGTTGTCTCTATGGAATGTGTTATGCCAAACGGTGATGTTATGCAGTTTGGAAGTAACGTAGCAAAAAATACATCTGGATATGACATCAAAGATCTGGTGATCGGTTCTGAGGGAACCTTATGTATCGCAACAAAACTGCGTATGCGTGTTATTCCGCAGCCGAAAGTATCCTATACCTTACTTGTACCGTATCCGTCACTGGAGCAGTGTGTTGGAACCGTGCCGAAATTCATCAATTCCGATCTGAATCCGACTGCGATCGAGTACATGCCGAAGTCCCTGCTGGATGAAGCAGCAGAGTACCTGAACAAGATTATGCCGCATCGTACCGCAGATTCTTATCTGATCCTGATGTTTGACGGAAGCAGCGTGGAGGATGTGGAGCGCAGATGTGACGCAGCCGCACAGATCTGTCTGGATAACGGCGCAGAAGATGTATTCCTGTGCAATACCGATGAGCGAAAAGAAGCAGTGTGGACGGTGCGTGGTGCATCTCTTGAGGCACTGAAAGCATCTACCACAGATATGGACGAGTGCGATATCGTTGTTCCGAGAAACCGTATCGCAGACTTTTCCAAATTTGCAGGAACCAAGATGGAAGAGACCGGAATCCGTATCTCCATCCAGGGTCATGCAGGTGACGGAAACATGCATATTCAGCTGATGCGTGACGATATGGACAAAAAACTCTTCGAGGAGAGCTGCCCGAAACTGATGGCAGACCTGTATGCACAGGCAAAAGTTATGGGTGGTCAGGTATCCGGTGAGCACGGAATCGGCCATGCCCGTGTCGGCGCATTAGAGACATTTATGGGGCCACAGATGATCGCACTGTATCAGGCAATTAAAAATGCATTTGATGAAAAACATATTCTCAATCCGGGTAAAGTTATTCGTTAGTACATCGCCCGGATTCGGAATGATACCTCTGGAGCAGACCAGGTAAACAACCTGGAATTGCTTTAGAGGTATTTTTGTATCCACAGGATTTGACCTTTGAATACAAATGCCACGCAAAGGCGAAAAACATTTGTACGAGAATTTTTTTCCGTTTTTTTGAATTTGTCTCACTTTTGTCTATATTATGATGGTATAATTCATATGGAAAGTAGTACGGTAAGGATTTTGGGTTCAGACAGAACGCATATCATAGACAGAGGAGGAAAAGTCCATGAAAGATATCGACAGCAGTGTATCCGGTTCATTCGAAAAAAGTGATTTGAACCAGGCTTCAGATGCAGAAGAGACAAAAAGAAATAATCTCGCAAATCAGGGTGGCGCAGATAGGAAAGAAGAAAAAGGGGAAGACATTCAAACCGGCAATCCCGCAAATCAGAGTGGCGAGGAAAAAGAATTCATAGATGACGCTGGCGTATACCACGGACCGATTGTGGAAGTACATGGTTATAAAGGAGATACTGTTGGCGGAGCCATGAGCAGCCGTGAAGCGATTGAATATACCGATAACAATGGAAGGGTACACAGAGGATTCTTTACACCGGAAAAGCAGGAAACAAGTTTTCAGGATGACTGGAGAGCCCTGAAAGCAGAAGTCATAAAAGAGTTCCCGGAATACAAGAATATTATTAACCACATTGCGGCAAACAAAGCGCTGTGGAAAGAATTTATAACTGCCGGAAAGAAGGATTTTCTAAACGGCGGATCAAAGAATGTAGATGACTGGCTGGAAAAATATGAGAATATGCCCAAGGAACCTGTGTTTAAAAAGCTGATGGAGAAACTGTCAGTGGAGGTACATCGCCTTAATAATTTACATGGGTTGTATAAAAAAAGTGGAATAGAAAAAGGAGATATCATTGCAAAAAGAGCCAGTGCCATGACCGATGTGGCAATGGAACTCGGATATCCGGATCTGCTGGCAAACAGCTACCGTCTCACTTTGTCACGCAATGGTGAACAGATCCCGGGGGTGTTCATAGAAGCGGCAGATCTGGAAACAGTAGATAAAAGCAAATGGAGGATTGATGATCCGATTTTTGAAATGCCGGAGAATGAGTTTGATAATCCGAAATTTCTGAAATCGCTGGCAGATCTGCAGATCCTTGACTACCTTTGCGGGAACATCGACCGGCATAAAGGGAACTTTTTTGTCCGTCAGGATATCTCGGATCCGGAAAAACCACACCTTATTGGTGTGCAGGGGATCGATAACGATCTGTCTTTCGGTGTTGTGTTTGGTGGCGAACAGCAACTTGCCAGACAGGAAAACCTCATGGTTATCTCATCAGAGATGGCAGAGGCAATTTTAAAGCTGACAGATAATAAACTCAAGGAGATCATGAAGAAAAACGGGATCAAAGATAAGGACCAGCTTGATTTTGCACAGGAACGTCTTCATGGACTGAAAAGTAGGATCAATCAGTATAAGCAGGATGTTGAGAACCGTGAGAAGAAATTTAATGAAACTATAAAAACAAAAGAATTAAAGGAGGGAAAAACGAAGGACGACTATTTATATGAACCCCGTTTGAAAAAATGGGAAGTTACGCTGGAGAAAGAGTTTGTGAAGGATGCAAACGGACAGTATGTTCCACTGAAAATAGAGGACGTCAGGCTGAATGAAAACAAAAACAGTATTTTAATCGTACAAAATGACAAATATTGGGAAAAGCTGAGTCTCGATATACTCGTGCCAGTCAAATATACATTTGACGACGGGACAAATAAGTGGAAAAGAAAGCAAGAGCCGGAAACGAACATTTTTAGCGTGGCGCAGCTTCTTCGTGAAAACGTAAAGAACGCAAAGAAGATAGTAGAGCAGAAAAAGGCTAGAATAAAACAGAATCCAAAGAAACAGAAAATATCAAATTTATCCGCAAACAATTTTACAACGCATACGATGATTATTGATTTTAAACATGTGCGGAAGCTTATGCAAGAGGAATACCGGCAGTATCTGGAAATTCAGAAAGAATTCAACGATGCGGGTGGTGAAAACCCGGAGCGAAGCAAATATTTTAAACGGATGAAAGCTGCTTACGAAGATATCATAGAGGGATATAGAAAGATCGAGCCTGTATTTAAAGAGGCAGAGGCACGGCCTGTCTATGTGATTGGAGAACTGAAAAAATTCTATAATGAGCTTAGTGTAAAGCGTGCAACAGCACTCAGTAAGACGGAGAAATATCTGAGCAATGCGAATTGGAGATGGTGGAAAAAAACCGATGATTATCAGGAACGTATCGAAATTGCAAAGAAATTGAAAGAGCAGATTGAGAACACACCAAGCCAGGAACTTTTCCAGAACCAGCTGTCCTATCAGGAAAAAAAGCAGGATAAGCTGGCGAAGGAAGATCCGGCTGTTTCTTCAAGTTTTATGAAAGAGCAGATGTTCTGGATGATGCGTGATACTCTGTATGAAAATATAACGGCACTTCCGCACAATGATCCAAACCTCCAGAATGCGAACAATGCATTTAAGGCACAGAAGAGGCTCTGGGAGTATGCCGGCACGCAGTGGAAGGAAGGAAATAAACAGAAGCAGGGAGATTCCGCTGAGAAGGCAATGTACGATGTGGATATTATTCTGAAATATGCGCCGGGACTTAAGGAGGAAATGGAAAGACAGGGAGTCCCGGTGACATCCGGGGAGGGAAAAGGACTTTCACCGGCCCAGGCATTAAGAGCGTTGAATGTGCTTCATCAGAAAGAATATAATATTGCGAAAGAGCGCAGGCAGACAGAGCTGGGAGTAGAAAAGAAAAACGCGCCTGGAAAAGAACACAGTCACGCTAACGTGCAAAAAGGGAAAGAACCCGGAAAAGAGCACAGCCATGCTGACATGAATCGTAATAAGATGGAAAAAGAAGTTGAGGAACGCCGTACAGTATCAGAAGTTATCCGCCCCAAAAAGGGAAAAGAAATGATACGCCGATTCTGATCGGTGCGAGCTGATATATTCTGAGAAGAATCACGTTGCATCGCACGCACATAATACTTGCACAGACAGAAAGGGAAAACGACCATGAATGAAAAAGATAACAATAGTCTACATCAAGATGAACAAAATGAAAAAATTCAAAGAGAAAATCAGATCAATCAGATCCGCCCGGACAGGAAAAATGTAAAAAAGACGAGCATTCAAAATGAAAACCGTACAAATCAAGGTGACGCAAAAAAGAGATACGAACATAAGGAATTCGTAGATAGAAAAGGTGTACACCACGGACCGATTGTGGAAGTTCATGATTATAAAGGAGAAACCCATGGCGGTGCCTTAAGCAGCCGTGAAGCAATTGCATACACTGATAACGATGGAAGGGTACACAGAGGGTTCTTTACACCGGAAAAGAGGGAAACGAGTTTTGAGAATGACTGGAAAATAGTGGCAAGAAATGCTTATGTTGGACATCCGGAATTTGTTTCGATTATTCAGAAAATTACGGAAAACCCTGAAGCAATTGAATATCTGATTGATGCAGGAAAACTGGATCGTAAGAATGGTAATTATGATGGTACAGAGAAATGGTTTCAGGATCATTATACTCTTTTGGGGAGAGACAAGGAGTTTGTGCGTATCATCCATCAACTTGCAGCGGAAGCATGGCGTCTGAAAAATCTGCATGAGATGAATAGAAAATACGGAATAGAAGAAGGAGATATTATTGCAAAGAGAGCCAGTGCTATGACGGATGTGGCACTGGAACTCGGCTATCCGGAACTGTTGGCAAATAGTTATCGTCTTATTCTGTCAAATACTGATGGACATACAAAAGGTGTATTCATAGAAGCGGCAGAACTGGATGGGGTAGACAGAAACAACTTGTCGGGTGATAATCCGATCTTTGATGCATCGCCAGAAGAGTTTGATAATCCGCAAATGTTGAAGTCTCTCGCAAATCTCCAGATTCTTGATTACCTTTGCGGGAATGTTGACCGGCATGCCGGGAATTTTTTCGTCCGTCAGGACAGATCCGATCCGAAAAAACCACGCCTTATCGGTGTGCAGGGAATTGATAATGATTTATCTTTTTGTGTAACAGACGGAGGAGAACAGGAACTTGCGAAAGAAGAGGATCTGTTAGTTATTTCTTCAGAGATGGCAAAAGCTATTTTGCAGCTGCAAAATGAAAAACTCAAAGAGATCATGCAAAAAAACGGGATTAAAAATGAGAAGCAGATTGATTCGGCACTCAGCCGTCTTGAAAAGTTGCAGGTGAGGATCAACGCACGGCACAAGATTATTGAGGATCGTAGGAAAAAGTTTGAAGAAAACAACGAGGTAAAACCAGATCAGACAGAAGAAGACTTCCTGTATGAACCGCGTCTGAATACGAAGCAACTTACGGTGAAAGGTGAGCCGATAGATAATCCACAGGGAGAATACGTGCAAAGTGTAGTAAATGAAGTTCGGTTGGATGAAGATCCGAAGAGTATTCTGATCATAGAAGAAGACAAGTACTGGAAAAAATTGAATCTTGCCACACTTGTGCCAAGCCAGTACGTACTGGACGAAAAGGCACAAGTGTGGGTGAAGGACGAAAAACCGAGAAAGAATATTTTTGATCAGGCGCAGAGGGTTCGTGACGAAATAAGACTTGCAAGGAAACTTGCACAAGAAGAAAAGGAGAGAAAAAGAAAGAATCCGGACAAACAAAAATCCAAGGGAATCCGTTTTACGAAGCATACGATGATCCCCGAACTTGATCAGATCCGTAACATGATTATAGAAGAATACAGACATTATTGCGATATCCGGGAGAAATTCCGTAATGCAGATGGAGAAAATCCGGAGCGTAGTGACAAATTTAAACAGATGAAAGAGGCTTACGAGAATATTATAAAAAAATATGAAGAAGTTATACCTGATCTGGAGAAAATAGGAGAAAGTCCTGGGTATGTAATTGGCCGGCTGAACAAATTCTATAAGGAACTTGATACAGCGAGCAAAAAAGCAAAACGTTACACGACAATATATCTGGAGTATGCGGAAGTAAGACTCTTCAAAAATGCTCCTTTTAGAACCCGTATTGAAATTGCCGGGGAACTGAAAACAGCAATGACAGATACGGCAAGCCGGAAACTTTTCGAAAATCAGCTTGAGTTTCGGCAAAAAAAGCAGGATGCGCTGGCGAAAAAGAAAGAAACCGAGATCTCAGACTACATGAAAGAGCAGATGTTTGGATTGATGAGTGGTACGTTGTACCAGAACTACATGGCAATTCCTGCCGATGATCCAATGAGCCAGAAAGCACTCGATGCACTCAGGGCACAGAAACGCCTCTGGGAGTACAGCAGAACGCAGTGGAAAATGCAAAACAACCCGGCGCAGGAGGTTCAGGACAAACAGGAAAATGAGGCGCCGCAGGTTCAGGACAAACAGGAAAATAAGGCGCCGCAGGTTCAGGACAAGCAGGGAAATAAGGCACAGCAGGCACTCAAGGATGTGAATATTATTTTGGAATATGCACCGGATCTTAAAGATGTCATGGCAGAACAGATTGCCGGAGAAAAAGACCAGAAAGCAGAAGGACTTACACCAGTCCAGGCATTAAGGGCTTTGCATGTGCTTTATCAAAGAGAATACGATAATGCAAAAATACGAAGTCAGAAGGAATTCGAAAATGCAACGGAAGGCATTCCTAAGGCAAAGGAAAAAAAAGAAAAAGCAGAGCCGGGATACGAAAAAGCAGCGGAAAAGAAACAGTCTCAAAAAGGAATGATACACTGATGGCGAGATATTCCAGGAGTCTGAAAAACCCGCAGAATCAAATTTGATTCTGCGGGTTTTTTTTGGCGTGATAGGAAGTCCAACGTGCGTTCGACTTGAATTTATAATCTGTCAGAATGTCAGCTCGCTGACAGTCGGGATCAGTGCGCAGAGCCGTTCCCGGTAATGAGCGATCAGCTGCTCGCGGCTTGGATGATTACGGCGGACGGTACGCCGCAGCAGACGCATATAGCCGATGATCTTTGCTTTTGTCTCCACTTCATCCAGTCTGGCTTCGTCTTCCGTACCGAGGTACATGGCAAGTGCCCGCCGCCAGAAGATACCGGCAACATCAAAGGAAAAACCAAGGAACTTGTCGATCTCGCGATGGTCGAGTTCTCCAAAGCCGACAAAAGCGTTGAACATGGAACCAAGTTCAAAGATCGGATGTCCCATGCAAAGCGTATCCATGTCGATGAGGATCGCTTCGTCCTCACGGATCATGACGTTATTTGGGTGGTAATCACCGTGCATCATAGTATACTGCTTCGGGACAGCTTCCACCATCCGAAAGAGTTTTTCACCGAGGTCAGCAGGGAGATAATCTCTGTCAAACGCTGCCCAGCCAAGGACAACTTCCCTGATGTCAGGTACATCATCGGGTTTTACTTCTGTGATGTGGATCTGCCTGAGCATATCTACGTAATATTTGAGCGGAAGTTCCAGGTGCTCAGGATCTCCCTGGATCAACTGAGAGAGGGAGGAAGCTTCCAACAGTTCCATGACAGTGCCATAATTATCACCAACACGGACGACATCATACGGAATCGCAGTATTGATACCAAGTACCAGAGCCCTGCGGGCGAGTTCACGTTCCCTCTGGATCTCCGGAAGTGCATCAGAGTTAAAATATACTTTGATGATCGTCTCAGCATCATAGCGGTAAACGGCACCATTGGCACCGTTTCCAATCATCTGACAACCGTCGACGGAAAGCTGGCGGTATGCTTTTTTTACATCCAGCATCTCCGTGAAACCGGTCATATCAAAAATCTCATAGATCTCAGGTGAAACATTAAATATCGTCAGATGCGGCTGTTCCTTGCGCAGGCGCAGTAGGATACGAAGCCCGGCACTGGAAATATATCTCAGGTTCTGTGCGTCAATGATGGTAGTCAGCCCGGGTTGGCTGCTCCGTATTGTGGTGATCTCTTTCTCGGTTTCCGAGGCATTGGAAGCATCCACCTGTCCGTTCAGGCAGATGATAAGCTTATCCTCTTCGGTATGATATGTAACTGCATTGCTCATGATTTTCTCTCCTGGTATGTTGTTAAAACATCGCCTGTACAGGATCTGTACAGGAAAAAATAAGTTTCTTTTTCGGAGAATGTATGCTGCATTCCCACTGGATATGTGAACAGTATAGCATATGGATGAGACAAAAGTGAGACAAATTTCAGGCTTTTTATAGGATTTTTATAAAATTTTGCAAATTTGTCTCACTTTTGTCTCACTATATGTAGTATGATAAGAAACAGATAAGAATGAGATGAGAATGTTTTGACTGAGAAAGGATGACACATGAGAGAAATAATTGTACCGGCAGCTGAAGAAGAACTGACAAATGTGCAGGAATTTGTCACCAGTCAGCTGGAAGCTGTAAATTGCCCTGCAAAAGCAATGTTTCAGATCGAACTTGCTGTGGAAGAGATTTTTATCAACATCGTGAGCTACGCATACCGTCCGGAGATCGGCGAGGCGACGATCCGTTGTGAGATCTGCGACGATCCGCTCCGTGTGATCATTGAATTCCAGGATCATGGAAAAAGGTTTGATCCGCTGGCCAGAGAAGAGGCGGATACGTCAAAGGATGCACTGATGGAACGGGAGGGGGGTCTGGGTATCTTCCTTGTCAGAAAAAACATGGATGCGGTTGAATATCGCTACGAGGACGGAAAAAATATCCTGACGATATCGAAAAATCTGTAAGGAAGCAAGAGAGGACAGAAGAAAGATGAAAATTTATGCAGTAGATGATGAGACACTCTCCAGGGAGATGCTGGAAGATGCACTGAGAGAGGCGTTGCCGGAGATATGCCCGGATTGCGGGGTCGAGATATTTTCCAATCCGAAGGAATGTCTGGACAGATTGAGGGAGGAACCGTGCGACGTACTGTTTTCGGATATCCAGATGCCGGAGATGAATGGTGTGGACTTTGTAAAGGCATGTATGGATGCGGTGCCAAAGTTGAACGTAGTATTCACGACAGCTTATGATGAATATATGTCGGACGCATTTGACATGTACGTGAGCGGATATGTACTGAAACCGGTTACGGCGGAGAAAATCCTGAAAGCGATGCACCATCTGCGTTATCCGGTGGAGAATACGGCACCAAAATGCAGACTTCAGTGTTATGGAAATTTTGAGGCATTTGACAGAGAAGGCAAGCCATTACATTTTCATCGGAGTAAAAGCAAAGAATGCCTGGCATATCTCGTACATAAAAAAGGCGCTTCCTGCACCGTGCGGGAGCTTTCCGGTATTTTGTTTGAAGACGAGCCTTACGATACCAAGCATCTCCGTTATCTGCAGAAACTGATCGGGGCGCTGGTGTCAGATATGAAGGAAAACGGTTTTGGGGATGTGATCATCCGTGAACATAATATGCTGGCACTGAATACCGCGCGTGTGGAATGTGATTTTTATGAAAATCCGGATCGTATGAAAGTGCTCAGCGAGGGCGGTGAATATATGGCTCAGTACAGCTGGGCGGAGACAATGTAATACTCAGGAACATTCAAGGGAGGAGCAAATACTATGGCTGAACGTGAACAGAATGGAACATATGGAACAAACGGAAAAACAGTAGCTGAACTTGCCGAAGGGCTGGTCAGAGAAGGAAACCATAAAGAAGCAGCAGCACGGGTATCTCAGGAATTGCAAAACCTGTCCCGGGATTTTTCACAGTCAAATTATATCGATGATACAGCAATTGCTTCCGGCCTGCAGCTGCGGGATGAGCTGAAGCGCCTGAGAGAAAAAGGAGATCCGACGCTGCTCTATGAACTCGAACAGCTTCCGGAGTTTAAGGAAAACCAGAACGTATACCAGGGGCAGGCAAATTTGGCAGAGATGGCGCAGGTCGGCAGAGAAGCTTATCGGAACCTCGCTGATATCCAGGAGCATGAAATGCAGAAAGAACAGAAGGAGCAGCTGCTTCTCGATATCATGGTCGGAGAGGCTGCCAATGCCATGAAGATCCACAATGAACTGCAGGATGCACTCCAGACACTCGAGAAGAAGCAGGACAGCCTGGAAGCCGCCGATGAGTTCCGTGATTTTTTCCAGGGAACCGACGGGTTGAATGCACTTGCGCAGGAAACGCAGGCAGAACTCAGCGAAAAGTTCAAGAACGAATTTACCAGCCAGCGGACGTTCGTTGATATCTTCAACGAAGCCAGCGCAAAGGAAGAGACACGGCAGAAAGCAAGAAGCAGAGAACTCGAGAAAGAAAAAGTAAACGAGAATGAAGCACCGGTTCTGGCTTCCGAAGACAGAAGAAGAAAACTGACGAGAGAAGCAGGCATGAACCGTTGAGAATAATATCAGATGAGATGAAATAAATTGACATGACAGCACAGAAGGAGAATAGAAAAGATGCCAAAGACAGGAGCAAACGAGGACGGAAAAAAAGAAATAATATCAGAAGAATCCGAAAATTTCATTAGGAATATTGGATACATGCTTAACGATGACAGTGAGTTTGAAGAAGGAAATGTATATGAAGAAGAGGAACTTTTTCCCGCGGAACGGGAAAAAATATATGCCACTAAACTGCAGATCATGACATTGTTGGGAACTCTTGCATCAGCGGAAGGTAATCCAATGCAGAAAAAAGCGGAAGATTGTTTGAAACAGGCTTTTACCGGCAGAAGGCAGCTGACAGATTATGTATACAATGATTTGCTGGTAGAACACGTATCCAAGCGATTCGAATACGATGACGAGAAAAAGCAGCTGAAGGAGAAAACTCCGGATCCATTGAAGGAAGAACCTGAGAAAGCATACAAAATTTTTTCTCAGATAGATTGGTCGAAATTCTCTTATGAGGAGTATAAAAATATCAGAGAGTCTGTGATCAAATATGTGCGGGATGTAAAGCAGGAGCAGAAAGTGGAAAATGCCCAGATGTGGACACCGACAGATCCGATGGAGAAGTTTTTTTACGGTTTTTCGGAACAATTCGAACACAGAACGAAGCGTGTGGATGATGTGACCAGATGGAAAACCCAGAAAATCAAGCATGCAAAAACAAAAGAACATGACGAATGGACAGAGATAAAAACGTATCCAAATGAGAAAAATAAAAACTTTATAGCTATCCGTAAGGCGATGGATGAGTTTACATATATACTTTCCGGAGGAACCCGGAATCTGGATACGAGAGTAATTAGGAAAAAACTGAAAAGATGCCAGAAAAACTGTGAGGAATATCTGGCCTCACACAGCAGTATGCGTCTTACACCGAAGGGATATAACAGGAAAAAAGTGGTAGGAAAACTGAATGAGGAACTTATGGAACAGTTGCGTAAGCTGGGGGAGGCTGAGAAGTCATATTCACAGCAAAACCCGAAAAAAAATCAAGACGAGAAAAAAGCAATCCTGACGAAAAATGCAGAATATCTGAAAGATTATAAGTATTATTTGAATCCGGACTATGAAAAGAAATGGTCAGAATTTACAGAATTGCTGGGAATATCAGGTTGTGAAACTTATAAGGCTTGTGGGAAAGTATTGTCCAAGTATGGAATTGATGAGACAATGTATTCACGAATCAGGGAACTCTGCTACGACCCAGAGTGGTGTAATGATGCAAAAAAACTGGAAACATTAAAAGAAAAACCGGCAGAAAACATCGAGACAATTATCTGGACGCTGGCCAACGGTTACATGAATCCATATATTACGGGCAAGGGAAAGTGGCATGATGACCAGACAAAAATAGAACCGGAGAAATATAAAGAAATATTTACAGATCTTCCGACCATGAACAAGTTAAAAGAAGATCTGAAAAAACTTCCGGATATCGGGGCGCAGAAGAGTTTCCTGAATGATTTTCTGAATGATGCAGAAAAGAAAAAAGGATTATTTGAAGGTTTGGAAAAAGAAATTCGTGAAATGACAAAGCCTAAGAAAGTTGCCGGGGATGATATCAAGGTTGTAGATTCAGAGAATAAGAAAAAAAGTAGAGAGGCAGAGGATGCTCTGGTGAAAGACTCTCCAAAAGATGTTATCAATAGTGGAAGCAGACCGCGTTCCAATTCGGTAAAAGCACGAGGAAAACAGTAAGAAAGATCAGGTGACAGAACCCTGATGATGAGGTGATAAAATATGCCAAGAACCAACGTAAATAATCAAATGAACCCGAAAAGTATTGTAGAGCAGGCAATAGAGGCGGTGAAAGTCTATGGGGAAGAAGAGGCTGCAGAGCAGCTGGATAATAAGTTAATTACTTTGATGGGCAGCGCAGACACAGCAAAACCTCGCGATCAGCTGGCAATTGGTTTACAGGTAAAGCAGGTGCTGGACGGACTTAAATCAAGAAATGAAGAATTATATAAACGTGTGTTACGACGTTCTAATTCTGCGCGCGCCAAAGATTTTGCCATACTTGCAGGAAAGATACAACCTGGCCAAAAACCTGATAGAAATACCTTTTCGTCAGTGGCATGGGAAAATTGGAGCGGAAATACAGAGATTACTGATAATATGCATGGTGATAATGCAAAACATGCCATTTTCACAAGAAAAGATAAAAAAGAAAATACAGCAATAGCTGCCAGTGAATTTGTGAATGCGCTGACGAATCTGAATAATAGGGTAAATGGTAAAAGTGAATTTGATGCAGACGTGCTTGCAGTGGGGCTGAAACTGAAAGAGGAACTTGAAACGCTCAGTTATTATGATGAAGTTTTATATCAGAACATAGCTGAAAAACCAGAGTATAAAGAAGTGTTTGAACGAAGTATGCTTCTGGCGAATCTGTCAGCACTTGTAGAACGTGCAAATTCAACAAAAACATTGCTTGGAAATAATCCTAAGGATACTTTGCCTGCTTTTTCACAGTTGCAAGATGTGATGATGGGTGAGGCGGCAAAAAGTTATTTTGAAGCGGGGACTAATAAAGAGTTACTGGAGTATGAATGGCTGGAAGGTGCTTTGGGTGATCTCCAGAAAATAGATGGTTATGAAATCGTATCGTTCGTTTTGCGTAGTAAAATAGAAAACTCAGTACATGCAAAAAACATGATGAAGCTGCGTGCTGATATACTGAATGAGAGAATTGCTGATCCGAAAAAGCTGCGTGATGAATATATCATTGTCAAGAATGATGTAATGTGGAATAAAACAAAGAAGAAACTTTCCTGGAATTACAATCAAGAGAAAAAAGATGCCTTTGGTATCATAGACAATCCGAATGAGGCAGGAAATAATGCAGTTGAAAATAATATAGTCAACGAAAATGAGTTAAAAAATAACGAAGGTGAACATGATAATATAATCAACAAAAATGAGCCGGAAAATAACAAAGTTGAAGATAATAATATAATCAACGAAAATCAGAGTGAAAACCTGGAAGAAAACAATAAGATAGATAATACTGTAGCTGAAGAAGAACCTAAGGAAGAGCAATTTGACAATATAGTTGCAAACTCAGATGCGAAAAAGAATGAAACAATAGACAATATCGTTAATGAGAATGAAAAGAAAAATGAGTCAAAGGAAAATGATCAATTAAAAGAATTTGATGAGTCCGATGAATATAACATAAACAACGAAAATAACATAGACAACGAAAATAACGTGACAGATGAAAAGGAGAAAGTTGATAGTAACGTTATATTCACTGATGAAGTCAGAAGAGAAATAAATGGTCTGGATCATGTAGATAATGTGGATAAGCCGGACGAGATGGACGAAGTTAATGTCCTGGATAATCCACAGTCTTACAAGCAGCCAGACTGGAATGAGGCAGATCAGCTGAAACTCCAGCAACTGATGAAAAGTGAAATTATAACAACAGCAGAATTAATGGAAGACACGCAAGGCTCGAAAGCAATGAAAGAATATTTGCTGGATTCTTTCCTGAGTCTCAATCAAGGAATGCAGGTTCATAAAGTAATGGATCAAGAAGCTTTGAGCATTGGATTAAAACTCGGAACAGTGATTAATGAGTTGCGTGTACGGAAACCGCAATTGTATACAGATTTGTGGAATGAGTACAAGGATGATCTTGGACGAAGTCAGCTGCTGGCAAATCTGGCAGAAATGATGAAGCGTGGAAATGATGCATACGATAAGCTGAATGCGGATCTGGATCGTCCGGAGAAAGCGAAAGAGAAGAGAACTGTCATTCAGAATTTTCTGATTGGATCGAATGCGAATTCCTATTATCAGCTCAGAGATTTGAAGGATTTTAAGGATATACTGGATACTTTGCAAAACTCACCGGACAGCAACAATGCGTTCGAAAGATTTCGCAATAAAATAAAGCTGTCTAATGGGGTGGATTATCTGCTGAAAATGCCAGCCGAAGCGCTGAAGATTCGATATGATACAGTCGATAAGAGAGAGACACAGTTTAACCGGTATGCTAATTCTGCTCCGGATGTAGGATGGGACAGTCATGATGCGTATCCATATGCGAAAGATATATTGGAAGACAGTATTGTGGATTGCGTCCTCCAGGTAAAGGAAACAGCTAACGATTATATGGCAGAATATAACTTTGCGTGGCAAATGCAAAAATTGAATGAGATGTTTGCTGAACAGAAAACCATTACAGAAAAAGCGCGTAAGATTGGAGAGAAGATAAGAAAAGAGCTCGAGGATTTACGGAAAAAAGATCAGAACCTGTATGACAAGGCGGTAAAAGATAAAATTTTTGGCCCTATTATCAAACGTAGTCAGGCACTGGCAAATGTAGCCGAGATGGCAGACAATGCAGAGAAAGCATACAAGGAGCTGGATAAAAATGATCTGGATCTTGCGAAAAATGCGAAAGAGAAGAAGCGCATCGTGCAGGATATCATTCTTGGAGCAGCTGCAGATAACTTTTACAGGGATAAGAAATTCCCTGTTGATAGGGTGGGGCAGTTCATTTATGAGTCAGATAGCAAGGCGGTCTCGGATGCAATGCGTAACAATGTTTTTGCGAATGCCAAACAGTTGGATGATTATCTGAAGTTTCCTACCGCAGAACTGAGAACTAAACTGAAAAGTTCTATTGAGAGAAATAAAATCTATTGTTCTGTCGTGAAATCAATGGCTGAAGCGTGGAGTGAGCATGGGGGTGAAAAATTGGATCACCAAAAATTGTATAGCCTTGAAAAACCTAAAGTAAAACGGTTTGCGAAAGATGATTCAGACAGGGCAGCCAGAAGAAAAGAAATGGAAGAAGCAAGAGACAGAAAACGGATTTTTGAGAGAGCGCGCAATAGTATTCTGGAAGTAAAACGTGAGCTTGTAGCTGAGGCAGAAGCAGATGAAGCTGCATGGAATGACTTCGAGGATTATATGACTGAGCGGCGTGCGAAGGAAAGAGAGATGAGAGACGACCTGAGACAGAAGAAGCAGAATGTCGAGCCGGAGAAGAAAGAAGTCAAAGAGAACCAGGAAAACAAGAAGCAAAAAACAGAAAACAGGAAAATCCAGAACAATACGAAAAAGAAAACGGAGATGAAAAAGAACAATACAGAAAAGAAAACAGAAGCAAACAGGGACAAAACAAAGCAGAAAACGAATACAAACAAAAAAATGGCGGTGATGAAGTAAGATGCAAATGACACAGAGTTTTCATATATCACTGGAAGTATGGGGCGGCATTTTCTGTGCGATAGCGGCATATACGATGTGGCTGGGCCGGGAGGACCGCAAAGACAGGATCGTTGTCTGGATGGAGCTTACAACAACCGCATTGCTTGTTTCGGACGGACTTGCCTGGGTAGTGCGCGGAACTTCCGGTATGGCAGGTTACGTAGGTGTGCGGATATTAAATTTTGCCGTATTTGCGCTGACTTATACCCTGGCGATTGAGTATACGACATATGTGGTTGAACTTCTGAAAGATAAGACAGGATTCCCAATCTATACATGGCTGTGGGCCGGATATATGCTGAATCTGCTTGGACTGGCTCTCGTGGTTGCAAACATAAATACGGGGCTGTTTTATTATTTTGATGAGCAGAATTTTTATCACCGTGCAGATTCCTACTATCTGCTGATGGTAGTCGGTTTTATGGGAATCGTGATGAACCTCATGCTGCTGATTTTCAACTATCACAGGTTTGAAAAAACGGTATTCTGGGCACTGATGTCCTATCTCGTGCTCCCGATCGCAGCAGGTGTGTTCCAGACGCTACATTACGGGGTCGCTGTGCTGAATATGGCGATCGCGGTATCCATGCTGCTGATCTTTCTGGTATGGCAGGTTGAGCGGAACCGTCAGCAGATGCTGATGCGCAACAGGCTGCTCCTCCAGGAAAAAAAGATGGCTCAGATGCAGCAGGATATCATGCTTTCCCAGATCCAGCCGCATTTTCTCTACAATTCGCTGTCTGCGATCGCAATGCTCTGTGAGAAAGAGCCGAAACAGGCAAAGAAAGCGACAATCGCTTTTGCTGATTATCTGCGGGGCAATATGGATGCACTCAGCGAGAAAGAGCCGATTCCTTTCGAGCGGGAACTCACACATATTGAAAATTATCTCCGTCTGGAGCAGATCAGGTTCGGGGAAGAACTGGAAGTAATCTATGATATCGAGACGGTGGACTTCAAAGTGCCTGTGCTCTCAGTGCAGCCGCTGGTGGAAAATGCCGTGAAGCATGGGATTAAGCGGAAAGGTACCGTCGTAATCCATACGCAGGAGAATCCGGAGGACTTTGAAGTCCAGGTGATCGATGACGGCGTGGGATTTGACCCGGATCGGATCGAAGAAGTCCGGGCAGATACGAAGCGCAGTCATGTAGGCATTACAAATGCAAGAAACAGGCTGATGGAATTATGCCACGGAACACTCGAATATATCAGTAAACCGCAGGAGGGAACGACAGTGATCCTGCGTGTTCCGAAAAATCCGGAAAATGCTCTGAAAATGCCTGCGGAAGAAAAAAAGCGGTAAAAAAGTGGGAAAAAATGAAAAAAAGTTGCTGGAAATGGAAAATTTGTCTCACTTTTGTCTACATTCGTGTGTTATACTTACGCTATCAAAGAAAACAAAAAACATTTAGAGTAAATGGAGGATAACAAAATGAAAGTGTTCGAGAAAATGAAAAGCGTAAAAGAGAAAGTACAGCAGAAAGCAGATATGATCTGTATTGGAGTAGGAACAGCAGCAGCTATGGGGCTGGAACCGGTAACCGCACATGCGGCAGAACTTGATGTTTCTGATGCGACAGATACAATCACAACAATGATCGGAAGCCTGCTCTCTCCGTTACTTGGAATCGTTGGAGCTGTCGGCACACTCTACTGCGTATTGCTTGGTGTTAAATTCGCAAAAGCTGAGGAGCCGCAGGAACGTGAGAAAGCAAAAACCCATCTGAAAAATGCAATTATCGGTTTTGTTCTGATCTTTGTTCTGATCGTAGCATTAAAACTGATGATGCCACAGTTCGAAAAATGGGTAAATGGTAACACAAACCTGAATATTACTACAAAGTAATGCGATATAGAAAAGGATAGAGCCTATGAAGAAAAAAATAAGACAAATTGCCTGCGTGGTGTTGATGATAAGTCTGATGTTGGCAACTATCCGTTATGAAGTCACACCGGTTCAGGCAGCCGGTGTTTCTTCGGGTACGGAGTACTACACATGGCACCGGGCGTATACGCCGGATGACCTGAAAAAATATACAGATTCGACCGGAAAGACGACGGATTATAAGGGGAAATGGGTGCCGATCATTATCGTGGCATGCTATGGTGACTCGGCAAATCCGACTATGTATTACTGGAACCGGGAATGTAAGACAGGGGATTATCGGAATAAGACAGAATCGATCCCTTACATGACAAAGCTGGATGGTACAACATCCACTGGTATTTATCTGCAGAATGCGATCAGCAGTAAAAGCGAGGACAGTTTTGTTACCAGAGGCGACATGGGTGCGATGCATATGTATTATCATGGCGAACAGTCTTCCGCCCGCAAATGCAAAGAAAAAAATGTGTCGATCGTCTCAGAAGCGTGGTCATTGACGTCTTCGGATGTTGAAGACTTTTCCTCTGATAAACCGGATAAGCTCTGGGGATTTAAAAATACTTCAAGCGAGATTTCAATGGATCTGAGTAATGTCCAGGCATGGTACGGTGCGGACAAACTTCCGCTTACAAGAAGTATAGATCAGGATGAATTTGACTTTGAACAGGCATGGACATTTTACCAGGACAGCACAGCCGGTCAGTTCCTGATTGCCAATCTCTTTGCATGGCCGACATGTGATGACCTGAACAAAGGAAATACCGCACGTGTAATGACAATTGGTGGAGGATATGCCTGGTTTTATCATTGGTCGCCCTGGGGATATTTCTATGAGCCGGATCCGGATCACCGCGAGGTTCTGATGACACCATACGTTGTTGCAAACAATGCAAGAATCGTGCAGGATGCGTCACAGGGAAAACTGATATATGGGGATGCGGCAAGACGTGCAACCCTGGAAGGTTATAATAAGCTGTATACAGATTCAGAAACACGCGCAAGCTTCCGTATTTATGTAGGAGAGCAGACAGAGACTGAGCAGGTGCTGAAAACAGCTACCGTGGCTGACGGATCAACGCTTGAGATCGGTTATGGTAACGTTTTGAAGAGTGGAAGTACCATTGAAGTTCAGGAAGGCGGTACCTTGATTATTCCGGAGAACGGTCTGTTTTATCTGAATGGAACCATCTATATCAATGGCGGGACGATGATCGTCGGGCGGAATTCCTGCATCACCAGTGAAGACCCCACGGATGTGCGGCAGACAGATAAAGATGTCGGACTCGGGTATGATGGCAGGATTGAGGCGTTTAACGGTGGAAAACTTCTGATCCAGGAAAGCGCGAAAGTATATCTGAACCACGGACTGAAACTGGATGACAGTACCTGTACAAACAGCGGAATCCTGGTGTTGAACCAGCTGCTTGATATGAATAATGCACAGCTGAAGGTTAAATGGAAAGGATATCTGGCGCTTGGATTTTCTTATGGAAGACTGTCACAGTTTTTCAAACTTGAGAAAAATCATGCCAGCGCAAATCTCAGCGTAAATGGAAGCATAAATACGTACCGGCCAAGTCTGATGCAGATGAATCTGACCGACAGCAAAGTAATTCTGTATGGAACGGATATCAATAACAGAGTAGAAATGAGTGCTCTCGCGTATAAGTTCCTGCAGCAGAAAACGGAATCACAGCTGAATGCGTTTACGGACAGCTGCCTCTTATTTGATAACAAATATATGAACGCTACTGAGACAACAGGCTGGACGCTTGCGTCAGGTGCGTCGGGTGACGGAGGATCTTCGAAGACCGTGGGAATCCGTACTGATTATAATGATCAGGAAACTTATACGTCACTGAGCGTAAACGAAAATTTACTGAAACAAGGTTACATGATATTGAAAATGAAGTAAGCGGGAGATGACAATATGTTTAAAATGCTAAAAGAGGAATGGGAAAGACTGGATAAAAAGCTTCTGGTATTTTACGTGATCTTCTGGATCGTGGGTCTCGTTGTCCTCGGATATGTGGTGCGTCTTCTGATCGGAAATTTCGGTAATCTGTTTGATGGAGGATCGTTTGACTGGAACCTGCATCTGTTTCTGGAACCTCAGACCTACGGGGTCGGAGCTGTAACGGAGATTCTTCTCTGGGCAATCTTCTGGGCGGGAACGACCCGTTCGGGAGACAGTTCGAGGGCAGCCCGGTTCTTTGGAAGAGGAAGAGGATATTCTGTTAAGGATTCACCGCTGGAAAACAGCCGTTTCCTGACGGATGCCGAGCGTGATAAATATTTCCCTTCTTTTACCTATGACACGATCGATAAGGTGAAGAAAGACGGCGTGCCGGTGCGGGCCATCCTTGATAAAAAGGGAAAGTTGCACTGTAACTTCATGGGCGGCACTCATTCCCTCGTTATCGGTGCTACCGGTTCCGGTAAAACGACAACGTTTATCAACCCGATGATCCAGCTTCTGGCGGCTACGAACTGTGGCAGCAGCATGATCATGACAGACCCGAAGGGTGAGCTTTTTGACCTTCATTCCGCTTTCCTGAAAGAACGTGGATATGATGTACAGCTTCTTGACCTGCGTGATACGTATCAGTCAAGCCGGTGGAATCCGCTGGGTTCGATCTGGGATATGTATCAGGAATATCTCGAAGCTGGTAAAGGGATCAAAGCACACAGGGACAGCATGGATGATTATCCGGACCTCAAGCAGCCGGACGGACCGGCAGAGGAAGGGGCGCTCTGGTGTGAATGGCGGGGCAAAGCCTATGCGGATATTACACATTGCCAGGATGATGTGTCCGTAGCAAAGCAACGTATCTACGACGAGATGTACGAGGATCTGAATGACCTGATCTCCGTAATCTGTCCAATCGAGAATGAGAAAGATCCTGTCTGGGAGAAAGGTGCCCGTTCCATTATCATGGCGACATGTCTCGCCATGCTGGAGGACAGTGAAGATCCTTCCTTGAATATGACAAAAGATAAGTTCAATTTCTTTAATCTGAATAAAGCAATCAGTAACAGTGAAGATGAATTCGCTGCTTTGAAAGAATATTTCGAAGGGCGCAGTCCTCTCTCCCAGGCGGTAACGCTTTCGAGACAGGTACTTTCCGCGGCAGATGCAACGCTTTCAAGTTATATGTCTATCGCATTTGACAAAATGAATATGTTCAATGACCGTGGACTCTGCGGTCTGACATCAGCGACAGATATCCATGCAGAACAGTTCGCAGAACGACCGACAGCTTTATTTATGAAGATTCCGGATGAAAAAGATACAAGACACGGTCTGGCTGCTGTCTTTGTCCTCTGTATGTACAAGGCACTGATCAAGGTGGCGAGTGCGAGGGAGGACCTCTCACTTCCGCGAAATGTATATTTCATCCTCGATGAGTTTGGTAATATGCCAAAAATTGAGAAATTTGACAAGATGATCACAGTAGGACGTTCCCGTAAGATCTGGTTCAACATGGTCGTACAAAGTTACAGCCAGCTGAACAATGTATACGGTGAGAAAGTAGCAGACATCGTGAAATCCAACTGTGGTATGAAAATGTTCATCGGTTCCAATGATATCGGAACCTGTAAGGAGTTCAGTGAACTCTGCGGAAATATGACAGTCCGTACAAACAGTACGAGCGCGCAGGTTGGTTCAAAAGCCGGCGATATGAACGTCTCAACTCAGACGCAGGTCCGCCCGCTGATCTATCCTTCTGAACTGCAGAAACTAAATAATAAAGAATCTACCGGTAATGCCATTATCGTAAGTTTTGGTAATTATCCGCTCAAGACACAGTATACGCCGAGTTACCGTTGTAAGCTTTACAAAATGGGACGTATGGATATGGAAGAGTTCCGGAGCCATATGTTCCGTGCGGATGAAGTATACTATGACCTGGGAAAACGGAATGCCAAGGTTCTGGGAGAAGCATAGTGAAGAGAAGAAATATAAACCTACAGAGAAAAAAACTGCATAGAAGAATTTGCGCAGGTGTCACTGTGCTGGCCGCAGTCCTGGTCATAGGGATGTCAACTCCGGTTCTGGCGACGGAATATTCCGTTGAGATCACACCGGAAATGCAAATGAACGGAATCGAGGAAGCGGATACCGGCGATGGCACAGCAACGGAAAATTCAGACCGCGTGATGATTACGGACAGTATCCTTTATGACAAACAACAGGAAATTTACATGTATGGTGTCAGCGGCAGTTATATTTACGCAAATGTGCTGGATGGCATGATGACTCAGAATGGTGTAAAGATCACGTCAGATTCGGGAGTCGATTTTTCGGTCTACAAAGACGGAGATGCCATCAAATTGCCGGAAAACCAGACGGTGACGGACGTCGGAAGCTACTCGGTCATGTCGACGCAGTCAGGCAACGAGACGGAAGTCTTTTCCTTTATTATCATCGGAAGTGCAATGCGCGAACCGCAATATTACAGCCTGCCTTCCGCCTGCGTGCTGACGCTGGTCAGCCGTAACGGAGAAGAGCTGACAAGTACAGGCGGAAGTATTGACTTATCAGAGGAGGGGGATTATCATATTGAATATCTGTGTGCGCGGAATAATGTAGCATATACACTTGATTTCGATGTGGATCATACAGCACCGACTCTGGAATTTGAAGGGCTGGAAGATAATAAAGCCCGCGGAAAAGTGACGATCCTTGATTATGAAAAGGGCGCAAATCTGACAATTATTAAAGACGGAAGCGAAATTTCCTCCCGCACGGAGCTGACACAGCCTGGCTCTTATACGGTGCGGATCGCGGATGACGCCGGAAATGCTTCTGTATATTCTTTTTATATCCTATTCTATCTGAATGCAGGAGGAATCACATTTGGGATATTGGCTGTGGCAGTCATTGTGGCGATTGTTGTGTATTTATATATTGCCCGTAAGCGGATGCGGGTACGGTAAGGTGGTGAGAAAAAGATGTTTGACGGTATAGTGCATTTCTGGTGGAATCTGTTATATGGATTGACCAAGATGCTTGCATGGTTACTCGGGCTTTTGTATGATCTGTTCGAAAAGGCCGTGGGTCTGGACACGGTTGTGTACAACAAAAAAGATGTTACGATTCTGAATCTGATATTTACGAATTCAGTTGTCAACCGTGCTTACTGGTCGATGGCGATCATTGGTATCGGTCTTTGCTTTTTCTTCACGATCATTGGCGTGATCCGTAAAGGCTTTGATAGCTCGGAAGAGATGAAAGGCTCGCTTGGACAGATAATGACACGCAGTTTGAAAAGTATCATTATCATCTGTTCCATGAGCCTGATTATGGCACTGGCACTGAATTTTACATCAGCACTGATGCGGGGGGTTCAGATTGCTTTCTTCTCAAATACGCAGGAGGCGACTGAGAGCGATCCGAAGACATATACAAAAGAGGAATATGCCACAATGGCGCGTGTCATGAATACAATCGGCAATTATTCCCTGAATCCGTCTTATGACAGCCGTTACAATATCAACAGCTGCTATAATGCAATCAGGTCTGACCTCGCAAAGCTGAAAGCTGCCGGTACATTTGGTGTACAGTATGAGACACCGGATGTTACTTACCAGAAAGAGCATTACTGGCAGGAAGCGTTGCAAAAGATTGTGGTTGCAGCACCGTCACTTGACCAGGATATCACACTGGATGTCTATAATGAGACATTGTCGACAGCGATGAAGAATGTCATGAATGAGTTGCGTACAGATAAGCAGTTCCTTCCATTGGAAAAATATATTTCTTCTGTCAAGGTGACAGACAGTACGCAGATTGAACTGGACAGAGTGATTCTGCTGGTTGGAACACTCGATGCGTCCTATGACAGTGAATACAATGGTGCAAATGCATCAATAAAAGATGTTCTGAGAGCACCTTTCTATTATAATAATGCCGGTCATGACCTATATGACCGGGATGATATGTGGAATTCGTTTGATATGTCGGAATATCATTACGTATTTACGATATTTTTGATCGGTGTCATGTTGTTCAATATGATCGGAATTACAATGACAACGATTGCGAGAGTGTTCAATATGGCAGTGCTTTATGTCGTATCACCGCCGATCATCGCGATTTCACCGATGGACAACGGAGCAAAGTTCAAGCAGTGGAGAACGTCCTTTATCATCCAGTGCTTTAACGTATTTGGTACGCTGGTGGCGATCGACCTGGTTGTTACGTTCATACCGATCATCATGAGCAATGACCTGATAGTGTTCCAGAATCCACTTGGAAATTATATGGCAAAGCTGGTTCTGATCTGGGGTGGATTATCTGCAGCAAAGAAAGCAGCAAACCTTGTCAATGGTATCCTCGGCGAGAACGCAGGTATGACATCAGCGGAGTCACTCAGAATGGACGAGGCAGCAGCACCGATGGGCGCAGCTCTTGGCGGGGCTATGAGCTGGGCATCAGGTGCAAAACTTCTCGGAATGACCTATGGAAACTTCAAAAGCCGTGTCCAGGAACATATGCCATTTAATGGTCGGAAGAAGGATAAAGGCGATAAAGACAAAGGTGATAAAGACGGTTCCGGCGGCGGAGCAGGTGGCTCTGATAAGGCAGGAGGCGGCGGTGACGACGGAGATGAATCACTGGATAACAATCTTCAGAACCTGAATGATCAGGATGGAGAAAAAGACGGTGGAAAAGGGACCGGTGGATTTTCAGGAAAACTGCCTTCCAGAGTAGCTGGAAAAAAGAGAAACAGCTTTTCAGGATTTGACTATATGAGCCCTTCCGGCGGATCAAAATCAGGTGGAACAAAGGGCAAAGGAACCGGTACACAAAATCTGAATGGGGACACAAAGTCGAAGGACAGTAAGTCCAAAGGCAATACCCAGGTGAACATACAAAATCAGAAAGGTACTGGGAATCAGAAAAAAAGTACAAATTCGACAGATCCACCATCAAAGTATTCGACCAGTAATGCAGCACCGGGAAAAGATGAAAAGTAGTTTAAAAAGTAGCAAGATAACCCAAAAAG
The DNA here is from genome assembly GCA_963617435.1 of Lachnospiraceae bacterium. Classification (GTDB taxonomy): domain Bacteria; phylum Bacillota; class Clostridia; order Lachnospirales; family Lachnospiraceae; genus Eubacterium_I. The sequence goes on along the minus strand of CAVEOS010000008.1, from coordinate 19,823 downwards.
ATATGAAGAGGATGCAAACATGCGTTTAATACCAGGAAAAACAAAAGTAAAAATTGAATTTTTCAAGGGGATTTCGTTATGGGATCTTGTCATTGCGGCAGCAGGCGCAGCTATGATGGTTGCTGTACTCCTTTCAAGTATTCCACATCGTTTTTACGTCATCCTAGCAATTCTGTTTGTATTTGCCGCATTGCTGGTACGGCTGGATGCAAGCCCGAATTATGTCTTGCTGATACATATTTTGCGACATTATGCTTATAAGCGGCATTATGAAAAAGTGTTGGATGATGATGTGCTTCATGTGATGAGCGGTGAGAAATCCCGGGATGAAGTTCTTGATGAGATCATTGGGACGGAAGACAGGAACCGGGAGGCCGCCGCACAGGAAACACTCACGGCTAAGCAACGGAAAGAGCAGCGGAAAGCGGAGGCAGCCTTGTATAAAGAAGAAAGCCGGAAGCTGAAAGATAAGCGTGTTTCCGAAGAAGAAAAGGACGAGATCTGGAAAGCCCGCGCCGCACGCAGTGCCGCGAAGAAAAAAGAAAATGCAAAGCACAGAGCAGAGAACAGGAATAATCATCCAATGGAGGATATCATTCCTTATACCGGCATCAGTGAAAGCCGCATCAACTACGGTGGGAAGTATTACGGAGCGGTGCTGGAGATTCCCCCGGTGGAATTCCGGTTTTTCTCTAAGCACAGACGCAATATGTCCATTGAGGGCGGTGTCGGAAAAGTGCTTCGAAGCATTAATCCGGATTATTCAGCAAATATCGTAAAGATTGAGCGGCCGATCAATTATGATGAGTATCTGGACCGTGAATATCAGAAACTGGAAGATCTGCGGCGTTCTTTTGAGAGCGGTCTGCTCAATGAAGAAGAGCTGCAGGCTCGTGTGGAAGTGCTTTACGACCGGCTGAACGATCTGGAAAATCTGTGTTACAGAGATCCGGTTATTGCGCCATATTATTATCTGGTTCTTTATGAAAGTGACAAGAGGCAGCTGGAAAATGAGGTTCGTGACGCACTTGCATCCCTAAATTATGGTGAGATCGACGCAAAGCGTCTCAACGACAAAGAACTGGCTGTATTCCTGAAATATACAAATGAAATTGATTTTGATGAACGCGAGATCGAAAAGATCCGGCCGGAAGATTATGCGGTTTATGCCATGCCAAAGTCCGTTGAAATCCGTCCGCGGACAGTGCTGGTAAACAATATCCAGACGTTCCATATGCGTCTCACTGCATATCCGACTATGGTAGATGATGCCTGGCTGGCAACTGTCATGTCCATGCCTTCCACAAAAGTGGTTGTAAAGTGTAAACCAATGGAACGAGACAAAGCAATACGTTCGATTGACCGTTCACTTGGAGAACTGCGTGGACAGCTGATGTCAACGGGTGTTGATTCTAAAGCAATGGAATTGCAAGAGCATATTTCTTCACTGAGTGATCTGCTTGCGACCCTGCAGCAGGAAAATGAGAATCTGCTTCAGGTGAATGTGTACATTACGGCATATGATCTGATTTCGACAAGAAATAATCCAAAGATACAGCAACCGCCGATATCGCACCGTTCCACATTTGGAAGCATGAAAAAAACAATCCGCAGACTGTATCAGGAGCATGGTTTCCGGCTGTCGGGTATGGACTTTGACCAGGCGGCTGGATTTATCGGTTCCCAGATTAGTGGCTGGGATCCACTTCTGAAAGAGGGACGTGGGATTCCGAGCAATTCGGTGGCGGCAGCTTATCCGTGGGTATTTGCAAATGTATCTGACGTGGGAGGATTCAAGCTGGGAAGCAGTGAAGGCGTTCCGGTATTTTTGAATTTCTTCCGGAGAGATACAGAACGTGTTAATTCCAATATGGTGATTGTCGGAAAATCCGGTTCAGGTAAATCTTTTGCGACGAAGGATATTCTGACGAACCTTGCCGCAGAAGATGCCAAAATATTCATCCTCGACCCGGAGAATGAATATGCGGAGCTTGCGAAGAACCTGCATGGTAAGTTTATCAATGTGGGGAATGCACAGCAGGGAAGAATTAATCCTTTCCATATCATAACCGTAGTGGATGACGATGAGTCAGACGGTGCGGCAGTGACAGGTAGTTATGCGACACATTTGCAGTTCCTGGAAGAGTTTTTCCGTCAGATTCTGCCGGATTGTGACAAAGATGCCCTTGAGTATCTGAACAACTTGGTTGACCGTATGTATACAAATTTCGGTATAACAGCAGAAACTGATCTGTCGGTACTCACGCCGGAGGATTATCCAATCTTTGATGACCTGTATGATGTCGTGCTTGCGGAATTCCAGCAGACGCAGAATGATTACATAAGAACGATTCTCCGGTCACTGATGAATTATATCGCCAAGTTTTCCACAGGTGGAAGAAATGCAAATATCTGGAATGGTCCGTCCACGATCACAACGGATGAGAACTTTACCGTATTTAACTTCCAGAGCCTTCTTGCAAACAGGAACGGAACGATCGCTAATGCGCAGATGCTTCTCGTGCTGAAGTACGTAGATAATGAAATTATCAAAAACCGGGATTATAACATGCGTTATAATCTAAATCGGAAAATTGTCGTGGCTATCGATGAAGCACATGTCTTTATCGACACGAAATTCCCGGTTGCCCTGGATTTCATGTTCCAGCTGGCAAAACGTATCCGAAAATATAATGGTATGCAGATTGTTATCACGCAGAATATTAAAGATTTTGTCGGAAGTGAAGAGATTGCCAGAAAATCGACAGCGATCATCAACGCATGCCAGTACAGCCTGATTTTCGCACTTGCGCCAAATGATATGCAGGATCTGTGTACCCTGTATGAAAAAGCAGGCGGTATCAATGAGATGGAGCAGGAGCAGATTATGATGGCTCCGCGTGGTCAGGCATTTACGATGCTCGGACCGAGCAGCCGGTCCATGTTCCGTGTGGATGTGCCGGAATCGGTCATCCAAATGTTCAGTGAAGATAATTACCAGTCAAAATATTTCCTCGGGGAAGAGGGAAGCAGAAACTGGGAGACATATATCGGAGACAGCCGCGAACTCTGGGAAGAAAACCGTCCAGTCCGTTTGAACCGTTCATCGGATTCTGTCCGTGTCACAAAGAAAGTGACATTTACAGAGCTGACGCCGGAGGAAGCGATCGAGCAGAATATAGGCAAAGATGTCGAGCAGATGATGAACAAAGTAAGTTTTTCCGAACTGCCGCAAAATACAGACGATGCATTTATGGATGATGCAGACAGTGCATTTATGGATGTTACAGACAATGCATTTGTGGATAATGAAAAACAAACAGGTGTGACATTCTCTGAGATTGAGGAAAGACCTTCCTCCGTAACGTTTACAGAACAGAAAGAGGATATACCGGAAGAGCCGGTAACGGATACGTCATCTGGCAGAGCAGAACCTACAGAACTCGAAAGACTCTTGGCTCAGACTCTTGGTCAGTTTTCACATGATGCGATTGCAGAGCAGATTAAAAAAGCGGTGCGCGAAGAAGTACAGCGTGAACTTGCAAATATGTCTGTTCCGGAGGCAGCCGTTTCCGGAGAGCAGTTCAATCAGATGGAAGATGATCTGTTTAATTTCAGGAAAGAAAACGGTTGGGCTGACAGCAAAGATGAATTCGAAGAGCCGCATGACGTTGAAGAGAAGGATCCTGACTGGCTTGAAGACTTCGAGGAAGATGAATACTTTGATAGAACTGAGCCAGAAAAGGATAGAGGATTCAGCGAGGATGAGCCAGAAGAGGATAGCATCTTTGATGAAAACTTTGACGAGGATGAACCGGAAGAAGATGAGGACTTCGACGAGGATGAACCGGAAGAAGATGAGGACTTCGATGAGGATGAATCGGAAGAAGATGAGGACTTCGACGAGGATGAACCAGAAGAAGATGAGGACTTCGACGAGGATAAACCGGAAGAAGATGAGGACTTCGACGAGGATGAATCGGAAGAGGATGAGGACTTCGATGAGGATGAAGAAAGCGTCATGGATATCTTCTCCGTGCTGATGAAGCAGGCCGGTTCGATGGAAAGCACAAATCCGATAGAGATGATGGAAGTATACAATGAGAAAGTGATAGATATTTCTCTGGAGGAACTGGCTTCTTATATTGTGGCAAATCGTTAAGATACAGGAGGAAACCGAAATGGAGATTAAATTGATCAATCATGGGGAAAGCGGGGAGCTGTTGCTAATCGGGCGACTGGATTCGACAACAGTTGGCGACGTTGAGACCATATTTAGGCAGATGAGTGAGCGCTTTACGGAGCTGACATTGAATATGGAACAGCTGGATTATATTTCATCTGCGGGTCTCCGGGTGCTGAAACGCCTGCATGTAGCCATGAACAAAAAGGGCGGAAAGCTCGAACTGGTCAAGGTAAAACCAATGGTCATGGAAGTTTTTGAAATGACCGGTTTTTCCGGTTTGCTTCGTATCGTCTGACAGGCAGTGGTCCTGAATTCGTTTTTCAGTGATCACGGCTTACAGGTGTATTGAGATATTGATATCTGACAAAAACAAAAAGATGAATGTCTGTTTATTAATGTGTTGGTATACTGGATTCCCAGAGGTACTTATAAGAAAGAAAGGGACAGAGAATGGGCAAGAAGAGAGTAATGCATCGGCTGGTCGCCTGCCTGCTTGCAATCGTAATGATCCTTGGTGCAGTTCCATACACAGCGGAGGCAAAAAGAAATAGTTCGTCCGATAAGCTGTATGCACTTGAGATCACGACAGGAGCTGTCGGTGCAGACATAAGTTCAATTCAGTCGATCGTGATCAATTACAAGAGTAATGGTAAGCATCGGTCTTATACTGAAAACCTGAACGAGACTTCGCGAGATTATAGTGTGTCGCAAAGCAGCACCTACAGCTCACTGGATTTCGCGATGGATGTGCATAATGAAAAAGAGAGCGCTTCCGGTGGAACCGATGGAGCTGATGGGATTGCGTCCATAAAATGGAAAGAAGAATATGGAAAAAGATTTATCCCTTATGAGACACAAACAGTTTTCTTTAAACCATATGATGATATTGATTCTGTGGAATCCATACAGATTGTAACTGCAGGATCAGGAAGCTGGGAAGTGCAGGGAATGCGTCTGATCGATGTGGATATGACGGATAGCACAGGTATTGATGTGACAAGGATCTCAAAAACATCCACTGTTTATTCGATTAGCTGCAGTGGAACCCGCCTGACGGAGATGTCCGGCACGCTGAGTATGCAGTGGGGCAAGAGCAGCCTCTATACTGTGAAAGCAAAGGCAAGCAAGACAGATTGCTATCTTCAAAATGGAAAGGATGCTTACCAGAGCTATAATTCAGAAAATGACGATTACTGGCTGCAGATAAAAATCGCGGATGAATATATGGCGGGGCTGGAGTCTATGGATCTGGCTGATCAGACAGCATGTGCGGCAGAACTTCTTTCGGCAACATTTTATTATAAAGATATTTACGGAGATACGAGAGTTGCACAAATTCCGATTCTTTCAAGTCTTCTGGCGGAAGCCGGAAACCTGGCCGGAAGTATCAAAGCGCTGGCACAACAGGGAAATACCCTGATGGTGTCATGTAAGCTGCCGGGATTTTCAGAACTGATTACGGATGCCAAAAATGCAAATAGTGGCATCAAAATCTCCTGGTCCTATCCGCTGACTGTAAGTGATTGCTATCTGAACGCAGAGTCAGACGCATCAAAACTGACTGACGGCGATATCACAAAGACGATCGTGACCAAGGCGAATGACATGAAAGATCAGCTGTCACTGACAGATATTGCAATGTATAAAGCAGCTGATGTAAATGTCACACCGAAGGCTTCCGGTGCAGAACTGAGTTTCAATGTATCTGCGAAAGATAATGGCAGTGCGGTGCCTGAGTATTATTACAGTTATAAAAGGTCATCCGGAAGACCGATTGAGTATGGTGAATCGCAGACATTTACTATGCAGGATAATCGGACAGAGAAAAAAGTAATCAGCATGGATCGCACCCAGGATGTATCAAATCTCTATCTGGTGGAAATTGATACCGCAAATGTGGCAAATGCAGCAAGCAGTGGTGATCTGTCTGTAAGCTTTACATATACTACATATGGAGCGGTTGTAAATGAGAACGGTGTGGAGCAGACCGGAGGCACGACGACTTCCTCCGTATACAGTGTAAAGGATGAGGTGAAAGAATATTACGGTTACTGGCCGGGAGTTGTTACAAGCTCAGCTAATTCGTCGGAGACAGAAGACTATCCATATCAGCTTGGAATGCAGGCAAATGGTAAGTTGCTGTTTCTCGTAAATCTTGCAAATGTGGATACGTTCCAGAGTGTGACGCTGACTCTGAATGATGGAAAAGAATGGCAGGTTTCAAATATAAAGATCTCATCCGTAACAGGATTGAAGCACAGGTCAGTCGCACTGGGAAATGCCTCAGTTTCAGTAGCTGATGGCAGCATGATCGCAGTAAACCATACCATCGCAAGGGAAGCAACCAGCGTAGAACTTGCCTCAAGTTCACAGCAGGTTCTATTCCGTGCCGGAGAGACAAAAACAATCACTTTTGGAAGTTCTTCCAGCACAATAGATGGTTCCGATACACCGGAAGCACTGGATCCAAACGTGGAAGAAATGACCTATGAAGAGGCATGCAAGAGCAGAGGTTATAACCTTTCCCGTGTCAGCTATGATGTGGATGTGACGGTTGCAGGAGCATCGGGATCCGATGCAACGAATGGTGACAGTGGTTCCAAGAACCTGTTCTATTTTCGTTTGAATTTTGAAAATGGAAGCAGTGCTTACGTCCTTGCAAACCAGCAGCTTTCCAGTGACGGATTCCGTGCAGGACAAACGGAACGCTTCAGTATTGCAATGAATCAGAGTTACGGAGAACTTGTTTCCGTGGACATTATTCCGGACGACAGTTCGAGCAACAGTGATATTTATGATAAATTGAATATTTCTTCCATCCGCGTAACCCGCAATAACAACAGTGCGGTAAGCAGAGCATGGGAAGTGACCAGTCCGGGCTGGGTCGGAGTTGATTACAAGGAAGAAGGTTCTACAAAGAATACAGGACGTTATGAAGGTGAAATTACAAGAAATTATCGAGTAGATAAAGCGTCCTACAGTGTGAAACTTCTGTTTGCGATCGCAACCGATGCATATGATGAAGGAGACCAGCAGTTCAGTGGAACAATCCAGGCGACTTTGCGTTATACCGATTCCTCAAGTCAGAGTCATGAAATGACATTTGACTTGATTGAACGGATTTATAATTATATTGATATAAGTCCAACAAGAGGAAGCTCAGAGCAGTCGCTTTGTACAGCAGATACGTCTTGCATGTTCCGTGGAGATACTACAGATCGTTTCTACCTCGACCTGCCTGATGTACAGTCTGTGGAGAGTATGAAATTAAGCATTCGTGATGAGAACGGAACCACGTGGAAGATCAAGAGTGTGGGTGTATCTCAAGTGAGATCCAGCAAGACACTCTACCTGGATAAAAATAACGAATATGTGTACAGTGGGGAAACAGATCCGCTGACGCGGTTGGAGACACAAACGGTTCCTGCTTACAAAGTAACCACAGCAAAAGGTTCGCAGACGGACATAAATATGAATTTTGAGCCGAATACCATCAGTATCACGACCGATGCGTCAGGAAGTGCTGATTCGACGATCACAAGAAAACCTTCCGGTACAGATGATACGCTGAACATTTTTGTAAAGTCAAAACAGACAGGGATTCAGCAGCTAAGCAACTATGATGTAAAGACAACCTTTTCCTATGTAAATGCCTACGGTAAATATTTCAACAATACAACAAATTATATGCAGGTGGGCAATGAATACTACTACACGCTGGGGGTGTCTACACCAAACTTTACTCAGCTGAAACAGATGAAAGTCAGTGCAACAGCAAAATCCGGTACAGCAGCATTGTATGGGGACGGAATTATTCTCCAACATATCCGTGGTGGAACACTTCTTGGCACTTATAAGGTGGATAATGAAAATAAAAACCTGACAGTGCCGGAATACAGTGATCAGATCACGGAAGTGAAGAATCAGGAAACGCAGGCAGTTACGCTTCACTTTGGTGATGCAACCACAAAGCAGGCACTTACAGATGCAGGAAAGAATGTGGCTGTGTCAATTGGATTCAAGAGTTCACTTGGAAATAATGACATAACCTATCATTCTCCTTATGTATACCTGACCGATGAGCAGTATGATCTGCTGACCAAAAATATGACGGCTGAAATTGATTTCCATATCCCATATGTGAAAGAGATTACAGATATCCGTGTTGGTGGTCTGAATGATGTCACAGCATATGTGGAAAGCGCGACGGTAGGAACTTATACAAATGATAACAGTGAAAATATCACAAAACCTTCAGCCAGCGCTTCCAGTGATGACTGGACCCAATATAACGAGTCGATCAAAAAAGCTCAGGAGTCACGTACACTGACGGGATGGTACAGTTTCAGCATGAATGCGCAGCTTGGAAATGGAGCACAGACATTTACGCCAACAAATATAAATACAAACGAGACAGGCGCTCTTGTTCCGGTGACACTTACGCTGACTGCCCAGGATACAAGCATGTCATCCGATATGGATCTGGCAGTATCCATCAGTTATCTGTCTGATCAGAATGGAAGTGTGGAACAGGTAAAGACAATCCCGAGTGTAAAGCAGTGGATTGATGACAGCAGCACGTTCGTATCGGGAGGTTCAATCTCACTCTCTTTCATGCTGAGTGATGTATCAACGATCACGGGTGTGACTGTAAGGACGCTGAAAGATGGTACTGTTTATCCGTTAGATAAGGTGGTAGTTGAATGGAATCAATATGGTGCTGTAAAGACAAGTTCCAAATCAGTAATGTCAACCATTGATTCCCAGAGTTACCCGATCAGTCTGGTAGATGGAACATTCCGTGTGACAGCAACCAGCACAAAGGCAGATGGAAGCGCAGGAATGACATTGCCGACAGAGACAATGCAGGAAATGAACTTTGCATTAACACAGGGCGATTCGCTTGCGGTGACAGCATTGTATTCGTCAAGTGTGGCCGGCGATCAAATGACATATGAGTTGTACAAAAAAGAAAGTTCCGGAGCGGTATCACCGGTAAGTGGTGCAATTTCCGTGGTTGGAAATGTATATACAGTGACCACCACAAATCTGGAAGACGGCGATTATGAGCTGCATTTTAACGGTCAGAAATCGAAAGCGGAGACAGTCGTGAAATTCACGTTGAAGTCATCAAAGCAGACCGTTGTGCAGGATACCGGACAGAGCGGCAGTAGTACAACAGGTGGAAGCACTGCCGGAGACAGTAGCGGCGCGGCAACTGTTCCGGAGACAGGAAACGGAGTAACGGTTCCGGATAACAGTGAAACTACGGGAACAGAAAATAGTACGGAGGAGTAAACAGTGACAGAGAGGATCAGAGATGTGGGACAAAACATAAAGGGGTTCCTGACAGACCACAGAAAACTCAGCATTGTGGCAGGGATTGTGATCCTTGCGGTATTACTCTTCGGTGGAAGCAGACTTTTTCTCTTCGGCGGATGGGCGAAAGGCGGGGAAGATACAGATGCGCCTTTCCGCTGCCGGCTTCGTGCCGGCAGCACCGTCGAGGTGCGCGTGAGCACGGAGAAGCTTGACAAAAACGGATTCGCAGTGCTGACCGATGATTCTGACCGGCTGCAGACCAAATCAAAAGGCAAAAAAGGCTCTGAACTGACCTATTATATTACGGTAGGTGAAGGCACAGAGCGAGCTTCCTGGAGTCTTGGATATTATGCATCCGATGAAGCAAGGGAAAATGATGAACGTTCTTATGTTCTGGACGTAAATATCGAAAAGAATGAAAAAGGAAAATATACCGTGTCAGCAAGTGCTGGGGAGCAGAATGCCGTGGAGACAGTTGCTTCGGATTCCGGTGAGTTCAGATATCAGATCCTTGTGGATCATGTGGAAATTGAACTTGTAAAGCCGGAAAATACACTCTGGAATGCAGAGTATGATAATCAGGTATTGTCTGTGGATGATCTGTTCGCCGATGGCGGCACAAGCACTGCTACGGTTCGTAGCGTGGCTTCCGGTGACTGGGAGACAACACTGACATTTTACAGTGCTTATACCAATTCAGAAGGAACGGAGATCCGTAATGCAGAAATTAAATTGCATCTGAAAGGATCAGAGAGCACAATTACAGAAGTATCGAATGAAGAGTAAACCAGAAAATCATTATGCATAAAACGAACATATCGTAAAAGTGGATATGGTTTTATGTGTGATGATTTTTCTTTTTTTCAGTCAGAGAGCATACCCTGGCTGAGACAGAATATTGTCCTTTTGTGAGAGGAGGAATGACTTATGGAACGAAAAACCGTATTATTGCCAGATTCTGAGATGGATTATATTGAGTTTGGCAATGGGAATAAGGCATTTGTGATCATACCCGGGCTTTCCGTCCACAGTGTGATGGGACTGGCTGATCAGATCGTGACAGCCTATCAGGACTTTGCGGAAGAATATAAGGTTTATGTTTTTGACCGGACAAAAGACCTGAAAGAGGGATGTACGATCCGTGATCTGGCTGAAGATACTGCGGTGGCTATGAAGAATGTCGGTATTGGACAGGCCTGTGTGTTTGGCGCATCCCAGGGCGGTGCAATCGCACAGTATCTGGCGATCGATCATCCAAAACTGGTCGAGAAGCTGGTTCTCGGATCCACATTTTCCAGACCCGGTAAAATGGCAGAGAACTCGATCAGAAAATGGATGCGACTGGCGCAGGAAAAAAAGGAAAGAGAACTGATCGAAGCATTTGTGGATGAAGTATATTCAGAAAATACATTAAAAATGTACCGTGAGATCATGATTTCGTCAAATCTGGGTATCACGGATGAAGAGTATCAGCGGTTTGTCATCCTCGCCGGTACTTGCATGACATTTGACAGCTATACGAAACTCTCCGGTATCAGATGTCCGGTTCTCGTACTTGGCTCAGAAGGAGATAAAGTGGTAGGTCCGGAAGCTTCCAGAGAGATCGCAGATGCGCTGGGGTGTGAACTTTATCTGTATGACGGCAGTTATGGACACGGCGTGTATGATGAAGCAGAGGATTACAAAAGGCGTTGTCTTGATTTTTTCAGAAAATAACAGATATTGCAATACATAGTGAGAGAGGGAATATATCATGAGCAGTTATGAAAAGGCACAGGAAGATAAGCAGGGATTATCTGGCAGAAACTTGCAGGCACGGGTGGAGAAACTTGAGTTGCTCGGAAAGATTACGGGCAGTCAGGCATCCATTATAAGGCGACACCTGCCTGCGTTGATGAAAATTTGCAGTAATTTGAAATATGTGGATGAATATGGGGAGCTGGCAGCGATCAGGGCAGCAATCAAAGCAAATATGATCGCGCTGGAAAGGATGCTCGGCAGAGAGCAGGCACTTGAGACAATTGAGGATGCGCTCGATCACGAAAAAGAAGTCACAAAACTGGAGGAAAATCTGGAAGATTATATCAGATCATTTGAGGACTTTCTGGAGGATTTTGAAGAGTCCGAAGAAAAAAATATCCAGTTTGCAGTAATTCATATCAGAAATGTGGAGAGGCAGAAGGCAATTGAGAGAAGATGGTGGGCTGAACTCGACAGAAAAATAAAGTGTCTGGTAAAAGTTCCTTCTGCAGGCAGCCGTTCAATAGAAGAAATTGGATCAGGCTGGGAAATCCTGGATGGTCTGGATGAATTGAAAGATATCTTTGAGGAGGACGCACCGGAAAAAGAAGCTGAAATAGAGCAAAATGTTCAGGAAGATTCTGTTGAGAAAGAGATAAAAGCAGAAGAAGACCTTAGAAAAGATACCGGAGGAACGAAAGAAGAACAGACAGAAAATGCTCAGAAAGAGCCGGAAGAAACAGAAAAGACTGGTGCCGAGAGACCTGAAAAAGGAAATGCATCCGAAGAGAAAACGGAAAAAATGTCTGATGAAAAAAAGCAGGATGAGATTCAGCAAAAAACCGAAGAATTTTACCGGGGTTATAAATACCTGCCGCCTGAAGTGCAGGAGAAACTGAAGTCTACAGATATCGAAGTCCTGAAAGGAATCAATACAACTGCGCATCCTATGCTGAAAGAATATATTGGACTTCGGATTGCTGCACTGGAAAAGCTGCGTGCTTCTGAAAAAAAAGAAAAAACAGAAAAGAACCCGGAGGTACAGTCCGCAAAAAAGCAGGAGAAGAATCCGGAGGTGCAGACCGGAAAAAAGTTGGAGAAGAGCCCGGAGGCACAGTCCGCAAAAAAGTCAGAAGAAAAGCGGAAGGCAAAAGTAAAACAATATGAGAAGCCTTCCATGCTCTGTTCACTGGCCAATCTGCAGGCACTGAATTATCTTTGCGGAGGGAAATTCTATCCGGTAAAAGATAACATGGATCTGGATCATCCAAGGATTATCGCTTCAGAGAGCATAGATGATAATGATGTAAATGGCGTCTATGAGAAGATTACGCAGAAGGAGATCATTGCGCTGTCAAAAGCAAAAAATCTCAAGATCATCACACGGAAAATGGCAGAAACGATCCGTGAACTGAATCAGGAAAAACTGGACAAGATCCTCGGAAAATATGATTTATCAGAGGAGGAACTCGAAATTGCGCAGAAACGACTGGAGAAGCTAAAACAGCGGATCGAGTGCGGCGAAAAGGACCCAAGGACACTCCGCGAAAAGATCAATGCGGAGGGTGAACTTTGCAATGAGAAAGATGCGATCCATATCATGAAAGCGGACGAATGGAAAGACCTTAAGCTGGAAAACCTGATGCCTGCATCGAAGGAACTTTCCAAAAAGACTGAGCGCGTACTGACCAGAGTGCTGGATGGAAGAAATTATTTTTGATTTGTCTTACTTTTGTCTCCATGGATGTGTTATACTTTCTTTAAAAAGAAATGAGAAGAAAAAAAGAAAGGTGGAGGTGTATGGAACTTATGATACCCGTTCTATCCAGCGCAGCCATGGTTGTATTTCTTTATCTGGTAGAAAAGTACACAGCAGTGCAGAAAATCCCTTATAAAATAAAGCAGGTAATCATAGGCATTCTGTTTGGTGGTCTGGCTGTTTTTGCCAGCAATCACGGAATTGTATATGACGATGTGATCGTAAATGTGAGTGATGCGCCATCCCTGAGCGCCGGACTGATCTTCGGTGCTCCGTCCGGTATTATTTCCGGTGTGATCGGAGGTGTTTACCGCCTGATTCTCGGAACCGGCGATTATACGAGATTCGCCAGTGCCCTGTCGAGTGTACTGATTGGATGTATCGCAGGTCTGCTTCGGGAACTGATGTTTGACGACAAAAAGCCGACCTGGATTTATGGCGCAGGAATTGCCTGTGTATGTGAGGATATCCGCATGCTGTTGATCTTCTTGTTGCATCTGGATGATGCAGCGACGGCATATTCCTATGTGGAAAAATGCACAGCTCCGATGGTTATCGGCAATGCTGTCGCAGTGGCGATCGCACTGATCGCACTGGCGATCATTAACAGGGAAGAATTGTATAAAAAGAAAAATGTGGAAAATATCGCGCAGACATTTCAACGGTGGTTGCTTGTCAGCATTCTGAGTGCGTATTTCCTTACAAGTCTGCTGACATTCCATTTGCAGAGCAATATTACTGAGAGACAGGTGACAGAACAGATCAATCAGATGCTCGAGGATGTATCGCAGGATATCAGTGATACGTCGGATTCCAATCTGCTGGCAGTGACACGGAGGGTGGAAGAGAAATATGTGGCTTCCGACGACTGGGATACGCAGTCGCTCCAGGAACTGGCCGCTTCCTATAACGTAGTCAGTGTCAATATCATCAGTCCGGAAGGGATCATTACGAAATCAAGTACACCGGAGTATATTGGGTTTGATATGAACAGCGGAGAGCAGTCGAAGGAATTCATGTGTCTGTTCCAGGGCGAGTCAGAATATGTGCAGCCTTATCAGGCACTGGCGTATGACACAAGCACAAATGGAAAATATGCCGGCATCCTGCTTGATGACGGAACTGCCCTTCAGGTAGGATATTCTTATGAGCAGTACAGAAAAGATATTGATGACACGATTTATTATGCCACAAAAAACCGTCATATCGGAAGCAGCGGTTTTGTCATGATCTGTGATGAAGACTGGCTGATCGTTGCGGATGGAGATATACATAATGGCATGAACCTGTCGGAAGTCGGTATTACAATCGATACGTCTTCCATGCAGGAAGAGTCAAATTATACTGCAGAAATCAGTGGTCAGAAATACCTTTATTCCTATCTTTTTACGGAAGGCTATTGCATTATCGGTGCGATCCCGGAGTATGAAGCGCATTATATGAGAAATGTCTCGCTGTATATCAGTGTTATTGTTGAAATCATTATATTTGCGACACTGTTTGTGCTGGTATACTTCCTGATCAAAAAAGTTATCATCAATAATCTGCGTGAGATCAACAACGGTCTGGCACAGATCACGGACGGAAATCTGAATGTGAAAGTGGATGTCCGTTCCAATGCGGAATTTGTATCATTGTCGGATGATATCAATTCGACGGTAAATACGCTGAAAAAATATATTTCGGAGGCTGCAGCAAGAATAGACAAAGAATTGGAATATGCGAAGGAGATCCAGTATTCCGCGCTCCCATCCACATTTCCACCGTATCCGGATCAAAATCATTTTGATATTTACGCGCAGATGATCACTGCAAAAGAAGTCGGAGGCGATTTCTACGATTTTTACATGCTGAATGACTATACGGTCGCTTTCCTGATCGCTGATGTATCAGGAAAAGGTATCCCGGCATCACTTTTTATGATGACTGCCAAGACGACGATCAAGGATCTGGCAGAGCGGGGGCTTATCGCAAACGAGATCCTGCGGGAAGCAAATGAGAAGCTCTGTGAGGGAAATGATGCGGCAATGTTTGTCACGGTATGCATGGGAATCGTCGATCTGCGTACCGGAAGACTGCATTTTGTCAACGCGGGACATAATCCGCCGTTGGTAAAACATAAAAATGGTGATTTTGAATATCTGAAGATGAAGTCCGGATTTGTCCTGGCCGGCATGGAAGGTGTCAACTATCAGCTGAACGAATATGATCTCCATCCGGGAGACCGTATCTTCCTGTATACGGACGGTGTGACAGAAGCGACAGATTCTCAGAATCAGCTTTACGGGGAGGAGCGTCTCAAGAAATTTATGGATGCACATTCAGAAACAGCCGCAAAAAAACTGCTGGCTGGATTAAAAGAAGATATTGATCAGTTTGTCGGTGAAGCACCGCAGTTTGATGATATCACGATGCTGATGTTTGACTTTTTCGATGGTATGGGGCTGAACGAAGAGCGGACATTTCCAGCAGATGTAAATGAACTGCCAAAAGTTCAAGGATTTTTCGATGAGATGCTTGATCTGTGCCATTGCCCGATGAAGGTTCAGATCGCCATCAGTGTAGCTATCGAAGAAGTATTCGTAAACATAGCAAATTATGCATATCCGGAGGGCGATGGGGAAGCCGGGGCAGCATTTTCCTTTGACCCGGAGAGCCGGATTGCCACATTTGTACTCCGGGATCATGGAATACCGTTCAATCCGCTTCGTCAGGATGATCCTGATATCACACTTTCTGCGGAGGAACGTGAGATCGGTGGCCTTGGAATATTTATCACAAAGAATACGATGGATGACGTGACATACTGCTACGAAAATGAAGAAAATGTATTGACCATGCGAAAGAAAATCTGAAGAGATACTGACTGAAGCGGCATTTTCCCGGAAACTTCCGGTGGAACGCAAGCGTTAAAACGACAGTACGGAGGTATTATTATGCAAATTAAGCAGGAGCAGACAGCAGAGACACTGACACTTCATGTGGAAGGAAGGATTGATACAACCACTGCCCCGAGTCTGGAGGCTGTCATTAATGAGATGGATGCAGGTGTGAAAGAGCTGGTACTCAATCTGGAAAATGTGGATTATATTTCATCCGCAGGCCTCAGAGTCCTTTTGACAACACAAAAGAAAATGAGTAAAGTCGGAGCTTTTATCCTGAAGGGTGTCAGGGTGAAGTAATGGAGGTATTTGATATGACAGGTTTTTCAAATATTCTGGATATCAGATAACAGGGAGAGCAGACAGGTCAGTAAGACGGTTGTTTGATGACTGTATCGGTCGATTTTTCCGGCCGCAGAGGAGATATTTACAGTATATCTCCTCTGCGGTCTTTTTTTGACAGGAAATTTTCCTGTTAGATATATAAATTTGTCTCACTTTTGTCTATGCTGAAGTGGTATAATTCTTGTAAAAACGTATGAGAAACGCACGAAAATGTTAAAGCGAGGAGAAAAAAGATGGACAGAAAAATAAACAATGAATTCAAAGATGAGAAAATACTGGAAGAACGCCAGAGAGATGTACAGCAGATAACTGACAGGAAAGAGGCAGTCAAAGCGCAGAGCAGGATGTTTGAATCGGTGACAGAAAAAGTGAAACGGATGGAGGAGGCAATAGAACGGGAGAATCAGGCAGTGCAGGATTCTGCGGGCACTTTAAATATACTGTTGGATGATATGCCTGCAAATAATCTGCTGAATAAAAACGGACAGCTCTATGCCGGTGTATATAATGCTTTCATGCAGTCACTGGATGTGGAAGAAGCGAATTCTTACAGGGAAACGATACGTAAAAATGAAACACTCCGGATGGAACAGATGAATACATTATGGAGCGATTTCAAGAATGTCCAGAAACAATATGACGGGCTGAGTGAACGTTTCGGAACAGATAAATTCGATAAAGATGATGCTGAACGCTGGATAAATGAACTCAAAAGATACCAAGATAAAATGCGGGAAAAAGAAAAGTCAAAACTGCAGATATTGAAAAATCTGGATGAAGTAAAGAACAGGATCAAGCGGATTCTGGGATATGAAATTGAACCTGTAAAGAATGAAGATTATCTGGATGATCTTCTGTTTAAAGAGAAGCAGAATCCATTAAACAGATGGAATGACGATGGGAACGGAGAGCAGGAAAGATACAATGCAGGTAATGACCGTGATGGCGCTGAGAATAAAGACCAGAACGAAAATCAGAATGGGTACAGGAACGACAAAGAAGATCATCTTGATGTCGGAAGAAAGAATGATGCAGCCGAGGAAGTGAAAATTGATCCGGTTGCAGAAATCAGAAAAAAAATAAACGATTATCCGGATGATTTCCTGATTCCTTTGGATGATCTGTCCAAGCAGAAACGGAGTTTTACGGAGATAATAAGAGATTACGCTAAATTAAATAATGTTACGTACAAGCCGAATGCAATAGAAAATGAGCTGGTTGGTGAAGATGAAGCGGCAGTAGCAAAAGTAAAAGTTATAAAAGAGGATCTGGAGGACATTCTCTGGGATTTCAATTTGGGAAAACAGGCATCCATGGCTAAAATCGATAAGTTCTGGGAAGACATGGGTGGACAGCCGTTGTATAGAGGTGACGAATCGTCTTTTGAGAGTTTCGACGCGATGCAGAATATCTGGATATTTATGAAAGCCTATGAAAGGAACGGGGAGCTGTATAAAGAAGAAAATGGTCCGGAGATCGCGTTTTATCGGGATGTGATGGTAGAAACAGAGGCCGATTCCAGAGAAAAGATTAAAAATGCGATAAAGGAAGCTTCTGAGACATATCCTGCGATGATAGAGCGGCATCAGAAAGAAATTGAACTTGCAAAAAAGGAATACGATAAAGAGAAAGAGCAGGAAAAAGTAAAAGAAGATTGTCGGAAAGAACTAAAGCATGGTTCCGATAAACTGACAGAGTGTCTGAACAACTATTATATTCCGAGGCGATCAAGAAAAATGGTGGAGACATCCGGTGTGTATGATGGGAAGGGATCAATAAAATTGGAACGTTGTATCAATGATCTGTTCAGTGCCTATGATATGCTTATCAGTGGTTCCAAATCCTGGAAGGTGAAAGACGATCGGGAGAACTTATTGAATAAACTGAGAGTAACGTATGAGAAGTTAGAGTTTTCGATGCATAAAATAGAAGATGTGAAAACACCTGAAAGTTACAATGAATGTGTGAGAGAAATTTACTTTTTCCTGAGAACCCTTCCGGTTGTGATGCCATCGGCAAAAAATCTCGGTTATAAAGAGATAGAGACATATAGAAAAAAATACTATTCAGAGGTATTCCAGAAAACATATAAGGAATTTCTGGATAAGAGAAAGAATCTGGAACGTGTTCCTGTGGATTTCCTGAAATCAGATCAGTGGGAGACCATGAAAAGTGAGATAAAAATTTCTGACGAAGGGAATCAGAAAAACAAAAAGTCTTTAGCGGAATCTTTTAAAGACATAGAGGCTGTCTATCAGAAGCTGGTGGAGGATGACCACTTCTATGATGAATCTGAGATGCAAAAGTATCCCGAGAAATTGAAAGAAGATGTTATGAAGCCATTGCAGATGACATCTGCAAATGAAATCATTATGTTACAGACAAACACACCGTCATTATTCCGGGAGAAGGTAGAAGAAACTTATCAATTTTTGAATTTCTTATGTAAACCGGAATCACAGAAACAAAGGAAAAACGGATTTTTTACCAGCGAAAAGTTGACTGAATTATATGCAAAATTCCAGATGGAATACAAGATTCCTATCCGTTGGCAAGAAAAAAAAGGAATGACAGAAGAATATAAAAAGGAAAGTGAGTATCTGAAAAAAAAGGAAGCTGAAAGAAAAGCAAAAGAAAAGACAGAACTGTCAAACAGAAAAAACATAAGAGAAGATATCCGGAAGAATATTGATCAATATCTCATTCCGGATGAAGTCGGGGATCGGGAAAAAGAGTGGTCCAAGATGCAGAAATCATTAAAGACGTATTGGAATGGAGATGAAGCAAAAAGAGATGCATTTATAGAGACGATGGGGGAGGTTCTCACAGAATTAAATAAAGGAAACCAGATTGAGATCGATAAGATTAAAAATCTGTATAAATGCATTGGATTGCAAAAAACAAGTGAAAACATTACATCTGAGGAACAGTGCCTGGAGTCTATACAAAAAATATGGATGTTTGTGAAAGGTTATACAAAGGCAAGGAATGATCAAATAGAATATGGCGCAACTGAAATCAAATGGTACTATAATAAAATAGTCAAGACACTGGGAAAGCAGGAAGATATTCAGAAGAAGATACATGAAAAAAATGATCTTTATAAAGCATCCCTAGAAAAAAGCAGAATGCAGCAAAGAAGTGCCGAAATCCGGAATGAAAGTGAAAAGATACTGAAAAATAAAAAAGAGCTGTTTAAAAATAAGAAGGGACAACAGGATGAAGTAACAGAATTAAGAAATGTGCTGAAAAATCCTGAAAAGATGAATTCAGAGGAACTGGCGTTATATTTGAGTGTTAGGCTGAGACTTTATATTGATACGAGATATAGAAAACAGGCTGAGCATTATGCAGAGGATGGTACCATCATCTTCGGTCTGACGCAAGCAAGAAAAGAACTTGCTAAGGCAACAGCTGAAAAACGTCAAAAGGCAATGGAAGCAGTAGTGGATCTCATTGAACGTAATGAGAAAATAGAGATACGGTATAAAAATGAATTTGAGCAGGCTTCTGCCATAATCGCAAAGTTAAAAGAAGAAGGATACGAATTAGACCCGAAATTATCAAAAGACGTTGAAGAGTGTAAGCG